>JAESST010000171.1 GCA_016763995.1 Flavobacteriales bacterium
GAGCTTTGATTGCAGATGTAAAGCAGCCTATCTTATTGGTAGTTCCCGAAGGAAGATTAGAAGAAGTAATCACCAGATTATCCAGAGTTGGATTTGACAATACAATTGGATATTTAGAAGGAGGGATAGAAGCATGGAAGGCGGCAGGAAAAGAAGTAGATCAATTGGCTTCAATCTCTGCAGCGCAATTTGCCACAGATTTTGATCAGCACCCAACTTTTGATGTAAGAAAAGAAGGAGAATTTAGTGCTGCTCATGTCGAATCAGCTGATTCGACCCCATTGGGTAGTTTAAATAACCATTTGGGAGAATTTCCTCGTCTAGGAGATTTCTTTATTCATTGTGCAGGAGGCTACAGAAGTGTTATTGCCGCATCTTTATTAAAAGCTCGAGGAATTCACAACATGATTAATGTTGAAGGAGGAATGGACGCAATTAAAGAAACTAAGCTGGCAGTTGTCGATAAAAGTTGTTCAAACGCTTAAACATTAAAGTGACATCAACGCTAAAGGCGGATCGTATGATTCGCCTTTTTGTTTTTACATGAGCTTATAGTTTTATAATTCGTTGTGTAGAATTTAAGACATCCGAGGCTTTTAAATAATAGACCCCTTGCCGAAGATGAGCCAAGTTTAACGTTTGCTGCTGTGTTTTAAATTTACCCTGATGAACAATTTTGCCAAATTGATCGACAATACTAAATGAAGTGCCGTCTAATTCTTTAACTATTGGAATAGTGATTATCCCATTAGTTGGATTAGGATAGGTAGGGATAGCAATTTTTTGAGCTGAAATTGGTGCAATTCCGGTTGTGATTAATTTTACCCAGACCACATTAGAAAAGAAATTTAATCTGGGATGCAAAAGTCTTGAACAACAGTAAAGTTTAATGTATCATTTATAATTGTGAAGGTATACTTTCCAGTATCTCCTTGGCACGGAGTAGTTGTAAGATCTATTATATTAAAATTACTTCCGATCTCTTGATAAGTCCCACCTGAGCGATAGCTCGTATTATTGGGGCTAGTATATATTGTGTCGGTAGAGAATTGAAAATAACCTGTGAGAGGACCACCATTAGGATTGTATACCTGTCAGGTTGTATTTGCTATTTGTTGAGAATAGGAATGAATAGAAAAAAACAAGATACTGAGAAATAGAATAATTTTAGATAGTTTCATAATGAAAGGTTAAGCAGTGAATGATTAATAGGTATTGAGAAAGAGTGGGGGTTTTTTTAGTTAAAACACCTTTGATTGAGAAAACGTGGCTTGATTTGATGTATTATGGCATTCACTTGATTACTATCAACTAGATTAGGATATTAAGAGGTTCTTTTAATTTATTAATAACTAGTTATTAATGATTTATTTTTAAGGAAGATTTCTTCTTATTTTTTAGGTATAACAATTTTAACTTCTTGGTGAATGAGGTTCTGAATCCAAGTAAATTTGCAGATATAAAAAACAATGTTTTATGTCGTTTTCTAAACTCGGAATTTCAACTCATTTACAAAAAGCACTCGCAGCTGAGAAGTTTGATAAAGTTTATCCTATTCAAGAAAAAGCAATTCCACCTATCTTGGCTAGAAAAGATGTTTTAGGAATTGCTCCAACAGGTTCTGGTAAAACGGCAGCGTTTGTACTTCCGATTTTAATGAATCTGAAGGGTAAAACAGAAACGAAAAATAGACACATCAATGTGTTGGTATTAGTTCCTACAAGAGAATTGGCAATTCAGGTGGAAGAGGTGTTTCGGTTATTTGGAAAGGCACTGCCTTTTCCTTTTAAATCGTTTGCCGTTTATGGAGGAGCATCTATTAATCCACAGATGAAATCTCTTCAGAATGTAAATGTTTTAGTGGCAACTCCAGGTAGGTTACTAGAGTTATCAGAATCCAATGCAATGCATTTTGATGAGCTAAGCTGTTTGGTATTAGACGAAGCAGACAAAATGCTCAACTTGGGTTTTAAGAAAGAGATGGATAAAATCTTGAGTTTACTACCTGCTAAACGTCAAAATCTATTGTTCTCTGCCACTCTAAGCCCTGAAGTGCAAAAGGTAGAAAAGCTGATTCTTCGAAACCCAAAGTTGATTAAGGTTAAAAATGAGACAGACGACTTAAGTTTGATACAACAATTAGGCTATTTTGTGAAATCAGAGAACAAAGGCCCTTTATTGCGATACCTGATTGAAAAAGATAATTTACAACAAGTATTGGTTTTTACTTCCTCTACCTATCAAGCAGATTTAGTTGCTGATAAATTGCGAAAAAATGGAATTGACGCGATGGCCATTCACTCTAAGAAAAGTCAGGGGAAAAGAAGGGATGCTTTGACAAACTTTAAATCAGGAGAGTTAAGGGTTCTAGTGGCGACAGATCTACTCTCTCGGGGAATAGATATCGAATTTTTACCACACGTTATAAACTATGAATTACCAAGATCTCCAAAAGACTTTGTTCATAGAATAGGAAGAACAGGTAGAGCCGAAAATCCGGGACAAGCATTAACTTTAATAACAGAAGAAGATAAACAACACTTTCGAGTGATTCAAAAGAAGATGAAACGATGGGTAACTATGGTTGATTCAGAAAATATTGATTTAAAAAGCTATTAATCTTTATTGGAGAACCCATATAAATTTTGAGAAACAAAATCTTTGGGAAACTCCTCTTCCCCTTTAAAGCCTAGATCAATTGTCCCGCTTTCTTCGGGAACGTAGTTCGTTCGGAAGAGATAATCCCATATGCTAAGGCTAATTCCATAGTTAACTCCGTTTTTAGCTTCTGGTAAATGATAGGCATGGTGGTATAAATGCATCACAGGATTATTGATGATGTATTTTAAAGGACCATAGGTCAATTTAATGTTCGAATGATTCAGGTGTCCAAGGGCAATGGTGATGAAATGAATAATGTATGCTTGTTCGGGTTCAAACCCACCCAACAGAATAATGGCAAGTGTCTTTAAAGGTTTGTACAGAATGTTCTCCATCCAATGATAACGCAAGTGTGCAGCAAAGCCCATTTCTTTTACTGAGTGATGCACTTTATGAAAATTCCAAAGCAAAGGAATACGATGCAATAAAGTATGAGTAAACCATTGAACGAAATCTTGTAGAACAAAGAAAATGAGTAATTGAATTGGCCATGAAATTTCTTCTAGTTGGAGCAAAGAAATACTGCTCATTTCGACGCCTATAGACTGAAAGAGTTTGGCTACTACCTGATAGAAACCGCTTATGAATATTGAAAACAAAAAGAAGTTAAAGAACATGTAAAATGCGTCTAACCAAAAATCTTTTCGAAACATGGCTTGGTTTTTTCTCCAAGGGAAAAGTATTTCCATTCTCCAAACGACTAAAGAAATAATGATGAGTCCCCAGAAATAGTTGGTATACCAAGGAATCTGTAATGTGATGGAGTTCCATGTCCAAAAAAGTGTGTTGAGAAAAGACTCTCCAAATAATGTAAGGTATTCCATTTTTTGATTTGTAGGACGTTATAAAGTTAATCAAGATTAATTACACGAGTGTATCATCTGTTACTTAAGACGAGTTTTTAGAAGCTTACATTTGAAGAATACAAGAAGGAATATGGATTGGATTTTTGAACCTTGGCCATGGTATATCTCAGGCCCACTTATTACATTAGTCATGACGTTATTGCTCTTAATGGAGAAGCAATTTGGAATGTCATCGAACTTAAGAACATTGTGTGCCATTTGTGGGGCAGGGGAGAGGACCTCTTTTTTTAAGTTCGATTGGAAAGCACAACGATGGAACTTGATTGTTGTTTTAGGTGTAATGATCGGCGGTTATATTGGAGCTAATTTTTTAACAAAAAAATCTGCCGTAATTGTTGATGATGACGTTGCTTCAAGCTTAAACGAATTAGGTTTTAAAAGTGTTAATCAATCCTATTTACCTGAAGAGTTGTTTCCCATTGACGTTGTTGCTGACTTCAAAATTGTTTTACTCTTAATTATCGGAGGTTTATTGGTGGGTTTTGGTACTCGTTATGCCGGAGGTTGCACTTCAGGACATGCTATTTCTGGCTTAAGTAATCTGCAACTCCCATCCTTAATCGCTGTAATTGGATTTTTTATTGGAGGTTTAACTATGGTTCATTTTATTTTCCCAATTATTTTTTAATTATGAGGTCTTTTTTTACTTGTTAATTGGAGTGTTTTTTGGAATTGTGTTGATTAAGTCTGAGGCAGCCTCTTGGTTCAGAATTTATGAAATGTTTCAGTTCAAATCATTTCATATGTTTGGAATTATTGGTTCTTCTGTCGGTTTAGGTATTATAGTCATACAATTCATTAAACGTTTTCGAATCAAATCATTTTTTGGCGCTGAGCTTGTGATAGCACCTAAAGAAAGGTCGGTGACGCGCTACTTACTGGGTGGAATTATTTTTGGATTAGGTTGGGCGCTAGCGGGTGCTTGCCCTGGACCGATGTTTGCTTTATTGGGAACAAGCTTTACTCCAATTCTAATTGTTATTTGTTCCTCTGTTCTTGGAACTTTTATTTACGGTGTATTAAAAGATAAATTGCCGCACTAATCCTCTTCTACAATATGGTCCTCCACTTTTTTCCCAATTGCTTTTTCAAAGAAATTATGTAGACAACAAGTTGATCTTTTCCTAATTTCTTTCCAAAATTAGAAATCAAATAGATGGAGAGGAAAAGAATCATGAAAATTGGTGTAAACCATAATACTCCTGCAGGTTTATCCAAACTTAGGTTTGAAAGACCAAGCATAGCGGAAATAATACCTAGAAAACCTACGATACAATAGAAAAAGATAAACATTGTCCAAACAGAAGGTTTAGGGCCGTATAGTCCTCTGATTTCTGTTTTGTCATCGAGTTGTTCAACTGTAATTGTTAGTTGTGGAGACCAAAAGTGTTGATCTTTTTTTAAGATACTGATGCTGCCAAATCCATGCTTAATGCTACCACTGCATGGAAACTCTCTGGAAAGAATTGTTTCCTTTATGCAGCGTTCAATTTCATTCACTTCTATTTCAACCTGTAGCTTGAATCGAGGACGAATGTGGACAATTATCTCTGTTGTTATTGACACTATAATTTAATGTGTTTGCTATACGCTAAGATAGAAAAAAACATAAAAAAAACCATCCTGAATTATCAAGATGGGTTAAATTTTTATTTCAAAGAGATATTATTTCACTCTATACATAATTGTTTTATGGAAAATTGTAATAAATACTGGCATTAGTGTATCCCATTCATCCACTTTCGCAGTGTTGGAACTAATAAAAATAGAATTAAAGCCGCACTGCCAACTACAAATACACCCCAAGTTAAATAAGTAGAAGAGTATACTTCTAGGGTCTCAATGGAAGTTGCATTTTCTCCTAAGCCATTACCAGCAGTTAATTCTCCAATTTTACCAGCCATTTTATTTGCTAACGAAATTGATAAGAACCAAACACCCATAATAAAACCTACCATTCTTTTTGGTGATAGTTTTGTAATCATGGATAAACCAACTGGCGATAAACTAAGTTCACCGGTAGTATGGAATAAATACATTACGATTAAGAAGATTATTGGAACTAGACCGTCAACAGCAAATTGGGCGGCAAATACAATAACAGCAAACCCTAGAGCTAATTGAGCTAACCCCAGAACAAATTTCATAGGTGTAGAAGGTTCTTTTCCTTTAGCTCTTAGCTTAATCCACATAATAGAGAATACAGGAGCTAAAGTCATAATGAAAAAGGCGTTGAGTAACTGGAAAATAGAAGTTGGAATTTCAGAACCTAAAACGACTCTATCTACATTCTCAAGTGTGAATAATGTAATTGACCCTCCTGCTTGTTCAAACAATGCCCAAAAAATTGAATGAAAAATAAATAGAATGACAATCACCCACAGTCTCTGCCCCGCTTCCTTTGAATCTTCTTTACTTGCTATGTAAAGGATATAACCTAAGATACCAATACTTACAAATATTAATCCCCAATAAACGACATCACTTAAATCAAGAAACAAAGAGCATATAGGAATGAAAATGATACTTCCAATATATGTTAGAATTTGATTCTTTCTTAGTTTAGGATTTTTGATCTCTTCAAAGTTATCGGCTTCTACTTCTAGAGCTTTATGTCTTTCTTCCTTTGGACCTTCTAGAAGCTTAATTGCATCTTCCTCAATTATTTCAGGGAAATTCTCAAGAGAAGCAGGGTTGATTCCTTTCTTTCCTAAAGTTTTTGGAGCATAAACCCAGAATATAAGTAAGCCTAATAACATGCCTATTCCTGCTAGTCCAAAACCGTAATGCCATCCAAAATCAGCTGACTCGCCTAAATAGCCACAAGTTACACTTGCTAAAAGTGCGCCAATGTTTACACCCATGTAAAAAATAGTAAAGGCACCATCTTTTCTACTATCATTTAACCCATAAAAGTCTCCCAAGAAACTAGATATATTCGGTTTAAAAAACCCATTGCCAACAATAATAAAAGCTAAGGATAAGAAGAATAATTGAGCATTTCCTCCAAAGACCATGCCCTCAATGGCCAGAGCAAAGTGACCTGCCATCATTAACGTACCTCCAAATAATATTGCCTTTCGATAACCTAGAACCTTATCAGCTAACAGACCTCCTACGACAGGGAACAGATATACCATTGCAGTATAAGAACCATAAATTCCTAAGGCTTCAATTTTGGCTTCTCCATTGCTTAATTCTTTAAATAATTCACTAACCATGTAAAGAATTAATAAAGCTCTCATTCCATAGTAGGAAAAACGTTCCCACATTTCAGCAAAAAAGAGAATGAATAAAGCTTTGGGGTGGAGCTTTCGGTTTGAGAAAATAATAAATGGCACCCAAACCAATACAAATACCCATGAAATAATTAAGATCCACAATGCTATATCCATAGTAATATTTTTTTAAACTTTTATTAGATGGTAGATTTAATTCACTTATGCAGGCTTTAATGTTTCATTATCTTCTGCTCCATGCGTTAATCTCTTTAGTGGTTTTAATAATGCGATTACTAAAAGGCCAAAAAGAACAGTGAAAACTACTATCCCACTGAAAATAGTATATTCTCCAAAATGTTCTGACTTTTCACCTAGAATTCCAGCAACTTTTCCTCCAAGTCCAGTGGCCGCAAAATATAATCCCATCATTAACGATGCGTATTTAACAGGTGCTAATTTTGTAACAAAAGATAAAGAAACAGGAGATGAGCATAACTCCCCAATAGTATGGAATAGATATGCTAAAACTAGCCATTGCATGCCTGAACTACCATTAGCATCATATTCCTTAACTGCAAATATCATGAAAACAAAGCCTAAGCCCATAATTATAGTTCCTGTAGCCATTTTAAATAAAGAAGAAGCTTCTTTGTTTTTAAGCTTTCGTTTTGCCCAAATATTAGCAATCCAAACGGCAAGAAGTATAATAAAACCGGCGTTTAATCCTTGAAACATTGGTGTTGGAATTAAATATCCAAATAACATTCTATCTGTCTTTGTTTCTGTGTAAACACTCATTAATCCCCCGGCTTGTTCAAAAGCTCCCCAGAAAACAATTACTAATAAGAAAGAAAGTAATAATACTAAGGAACGATCTTTTAATACTTGAGTTTCTAGACTTCTAAAAATCATCATTAGCAAGCCTACTACAAATGATAAAAAGATAAATAATGCGCCATAACCCCAATGGTCAACCCCTTCAAATGTAAATCCTGCATATAGAGATAGTGTTAGTAAAACTAATAATATCATTAACTGTAAGGGAGCTTTGAAGATATTCGAAAATATCTTGATTAAAGAAATGTCATTTTTCTTCTCTTCAACAGTAGGTTTATTTCCGACATGTTTGATATATTTTTGTCCCCAAACATATACAGCTAAGCCAAATAACATGGCAATTCCTGCCAATCCAAATCCTGCATGCCATCCCCATGTTGCAACTACAATTCCGATAATAGATGTAGCCAATAAAGAGCCTAAATTTATACCAATGTAAAAAATACTAAACCCTTTATCTCTTCTAATGTCTCCTTTTTTGTAAAGACCACCAACCATTGTTGAGATGTTAGGTTTTAAACAACCAACGCCCAAGATAATTAAGGCTAAACCTGTAAAGAATGCCCACTCAGCTTCTATTGCTAAGGTGCCATGACCTAAACACAGAATAATTGCTCCGAGCATGACAGTTTTTCTCTGTCCTAAGATTTTATCTGCTAATATTCCTCCAGGAATTGATATGACATAAACTAACATAACATACCAACCATACAATTGATAAGCTTCAAGTTTTGACCAAGCTAAACCAGGCCCATCTGGATGAGAAGCCTGCGCAATCATATAAATTACTAATAGTGCTCGCATTCCATAATATGAAAAACGCTCCCACATTTCGGTAAAAAATAGAACATAAAGTCCTTTTGGGTGTCCCCACAATTCGTCTTCAGCTTTTTCTATGTTTGACATGATATGATGTGTGTATTTAGTTTAAATTAAAGAAAGTCTAAAATAATAAAAAATGCTAAGCAGTGTTTACGCTACTTTAGACTATAAATAAGGGTTAATTATAAATTTTCAAGTAAGAAATTAGTCATCTTAGTGTATAAGTGATATCTGGTATTGCCACCATAAATTCCATGATTTTTATTCGGGTATACAAATAAGTCGAATTGTTTATCTGCTTTTACTAAGGCTGAAATCATTTCTGAAGTGTTTTGTAAATGAACATTATCATCGGCCATTCCATGAACCAAAAGATATTTTCCTTTTAGCTTTTCAACATGGTTAATTGGAGAGTTGTCATCATATCCATCTTCATTTTCTTGTGGAGTTTGCATGTATCGTTCTGTATAAATAGAATCGTAGAACCTCCAATTGGTAACTGGTGCAACAGCAATGGCAGCTTTAAAATAATCAGCTCCTTTTAGTAAACATAAAGAAGACATGTATCCACCATAACTCCATCCTTGAACTCCAATTCTATCTGCATCAACGTATGGAAGGCTTGCAAAATATTTTGCGGCTTCTATTTGATCTTCAGTTTCGTATTTCCCAAGTTGCTATAAGTTACTTTTTTAAAGTCGACACCTCGTGCTCCTGTTCCTCTATTGTCAACAGACACAACGATGTATCCTTTTTGAGCCAACATTTGATGCCAGAAGAAATTTGATCCACCCCAAGAATTGGTAACGGTTTGCGAACCTGGGCCACCATAAATGGTTAAGAATACAGGATATTTGTTCGCTTCGCTAAAATTAGGTGGCTTAATCATCCAAGCATTTAGTTCTACGCCTTCTGATGTTTTGAACTTGAAAAAAGTTTTATCGCCAATCTCGTATTGAGCTAATTTCTCGATTAATTTTTTATTGTCTTTTAATACTCGAATTACTGCTCCTGAATTGCTGTTCAGTGAAACATAGTTAGGCAGATTTGCAGTAGTTTGATAATTGATAAAGTAGGTAAAATTTGTGCTAAAAGCAGCTTTGTTTGTGCCATCTTTACTAGTTAATCGTTTCTTTCCACTCCCATCCAAATTAATAGAATATACGTTTCTATCCATTGGACTGGTTTCGGCAGATTGGAAGTAAGCCTTTCCTTGTTTCTCATTCATACCGTAGTATGAAGTAACAGGCCAATTTCCTGATGTAACTTGTTTCTCTAATTTGCCATCTATATTATGTAGGTAAATATGTCTGAATCCACTCTTTTCACTTAAAATAATGAAGTGAGTTTTATCCTCCATGAAGTGAACTTCAAAAGGCATTTCTATGTAAGTATCACTTTTCTCTGTATGAACAGTTTTGCCTTTACCTGAAGAAGCATTGACCAAATTAATTTTTACTTCACTTTGATGTCTGTTGCTACTAATAACAGCTAATGTATTTGGATCTTTTGTCCATTCAATAGAAGGGAGATATTCATAGTCTGTTGCTAAATCTACCTTTTTAGTGCTATTGTCTTCAAGCTTGTAAATTTTTATCTCAACTTTTGCATTTTCTTCTCCGGTTTTTGGATATTTAAATTGGGAATCAGAAGGATATAAACCGTCATACATTTTCATGTTCCACTGTTTTACCTTGCTTTCATCAAATCGATAGAAAGCAATTTTATTTCCGTCAGGAGACCATTGAAATGCTTGTGATAATTCTAACTCTTCTTCATAAACCCAATCAGACGCTCCGTTAATGATTTTGTTACTCTCTCCATCAGTCGTTACCTGAGTCTCTTTTCCAGAAGAAAAGTCTTTAAAGAATAGATTGTTATTTCGAACATAGGCTACTTTGCTTCCTGAAGGGGAGAAGTCTGCATACATCTGTTTGTCTCCTTCTGCTAAACGTTCTACTTTTTTTGATTTTAAATCATAAACGAAATAGTAAGCTTTTGAAGATCTTCTATAAATAGATTCAATTTCTGTACCGATTAAAACTTTCTTTTCGTCGGCCGAAAATTCATAGCTGCCGATTTTAAGCTGTTTCCCATCAAACTTTAGATTTTCGGCAGAAATTAAGGTCGCAACTTTCTTCCCTTTTTTGTAATTATATTTTGCAAGATTCGTCCCGTTTTCCCCTTTTTCTAAAATCGTGTAATTCAATCCGCCATTCATAGAACGTACGCCTCTTACTGATTCACTTGAAAAGATTTTGTTTCGCCAAATGTCTTTCAAATCGATCATCTTTTTCAAGGGAGGGTATTTCTCTTTTGGAATAACACTCTTCTCATAATCTATTTGCTGAGCACTGATACTACCAAAGATTAAAATGCTGATAACTGATGCAACAATTCTTTTCATGTATTCTTTCTTTAAATAATTTTAGGAAGTCGAATTTAGCCAAATAATAATACTTAGCATAACATAAGTTTCACTGATGAACAAGCGATTTAAGGAATTGAACGATCAAGACATTTTATATTTTCAAACAATAGTGGAGAAACAATACATCCTATTGGATGAGAGTGAAATGTCTGCGTATGATCATGATTATACAGAAGACTTTCATTTTATGCCTTCTGTTGTTATTCTTCCACGAACAGCAGAAGAAATATCTAAGATTTTAAAACATTGTAATGCTGAAAGAATTCCAGTGACTGTGAGAGGAGCAGGGACTGGTTTAAGCGGAGGGGCTCTGGCGATTTATGAAGGAGTTTTATTGAGTATGGAACGTTTTAATGAGATTCTAGAAATTGACGAACAGAATTATCAAGCGACGGTGGAGCCTGGTGTAATTACGCAAGTTTTTCAGGAAGCAGTTGCAGCAAAAGGCTTGTTTTACCCTCCTGATCCTGCAAGCAAGGGGAGTTGTTTTATTGGAGGAAATTTGGCAGAAAATAGCGGTGGACCCAAGGCTGTGAAATATGGAGTAACGAAAGATTATGTATTGAACTTGGAAGTGGTCTTGGCAGATGGAGCTATTATCTGGACTGGAGCTAATGTATTAAAAAATGCAACTGGATTAAACCTAACACAGTTAATGGTAGGAAGTGAAGGAACTTTAGGAGTAGTTACTAAAGCAGTATTTTCATTGCTTCCTCATCCTACAAAAGATATCTTGATGCTAGCTCCTTTTAGAAGTGCAACTCAAGCATGTGAGGCGGTCGCAGCAATTTTTCAATTGGGAATTATACCAAGTGGATTAGAATTTATGGAAAAAGACGCTTTAGAGTTTGCGAAGAAGTTTATTCATGGGGTAGAGCTAACAATTGAAGACGACATTGAAGCTCATTTACTAATTGAGCTAGACGGGAATAATATGGAAGTTCTTCAACAAGAAGCAGAACAAATTTTTCTGTTGTTAGAAAAGTACGATTGTGCTGAATTGTTGTTTGCCGATTCTCAGGCACAAAAGGAAAATCTATGGAAACTAAGGCGAAGTTTAGGTGAAGCTGTGAAGGCCAATTCAATTTACAAAGAAGAAGATACGGTTGTAAAAAGAGCTGAATTGCCTAAATTATTGAAAGGAGTAAAAGAAATTGGCGTGCGATATGGATTTCAATCTGTTTGTTATGGACATGCAGGAGATGGGAATTTGCATGTTAATATTCTGAAGGGAGAAATGAGCGATGAAGATTGGAATGGGAAATTGAAAGAAGGAATTCGAGAGATTTTCCAACTGTGTAAAAAACTTGGAGGCACCATTTCCGGAGAACATGGGATTGGTCTAGTTCAAAAAGAATACATGGATGTTGTTTTCTCAGAGCGAGAGCTGGAGCTTCAGAAATCGATTAAGCATGCGTTTGACCCAAAGGGAATATTAAACCCAGGTAAGATTTGGATGGATTAAGGACAGCTTCTCAATAATTTGAGAAGTATTTAGGAATTTATTGTTGGGAGAATAATGGGTTCTAATCTCCTAGATTTCCAGTTAAGTCCCCCGTATAAGCCATAAATGCTAAAAAAAGTAGACCAATAACAATTCGATAATATCCGAAATGTTTGAAACCATAATTTTCTACAATCTTTAAAAATATCTTTACAGCAATCCAAGCTGTAATAAATGCAACAATTAATCCAACGCCTAATAGCATTAATTCATTATTTGTAAAAGCAATATCTGCTTTTAATAAATCATATCCCGTAGCTGCAAACATCGTTGGTACGGCTAACAGAAACGAAAATTCTGTTGCTTGTTTTTTATCTAATCCACTGTAAACTCCTCCAATAATGGTAGCTGCTGCTCTTGATGTACCTGGAATCATTGAAAGACACTGAAAGAACCCAATTCGGATGGCATTCTTGAATGATATATCTTCTAATTCTTTCGTTTCGCTTTCTTTTGAAACCACTTTCTTGTCAATTAATATTAGAACAATTCCTCCTAACACTAACATCACAGAAACAACTATAGGGTTAAACAGGTAACCTTTTATGATATCGTAAGCCAATAAACCAATCACTGCAGTTGGAATAAATGCAGCAGTTAATTTGTAATAAATGGTCAGTCCTTGTAGAAAACGCTTAGCATATAATAGAACAATTGCGAAAATTGCCCCGAGCTGAATTGCAACTTCGAAGGTTTTCACGAAAGCATCATCGTGAATGTTCATTGCTGCAGAAGCTAGAATCATATGCCCGGTAGAAGAAACAGGTAAAAACTCAGTAAGCCCTTCTATAATGGCAATAATGATGGATTGAAATAATGTCATTGAATATTATTTATTGTTGTAAGCTTCTATTCCGTGCTTTAAACACTGAACTGCTTTTTTTAATTTGTCTTTTTCTAGCACATAAGCTAGTCGTACTTCGTTTTTTCCTTTGCCAGCTGTAGAATAAAATCCACTAGCAGGGGCCATCATTACTGTTTCTCCTTCAAATTCGAAGTTCTCTAACATCCATTGACAAAAGTCATCCGTATCAGCCACCGGTAGTTGCGCTACGGCATAAAATGCGCCACCAGGTTTAGGACAAAAAACGCCATCAATTTCGTTTAGGCCATCTACCAAGATATCTCTTCTTTCAATATATTCCTTGCTTACTTTCTCGAAATAAGAAGGAGGAGTCTCTAATGCTGCTTCAGAAGCAATTTGACCCAAAGATGGAGGACTTAGTCTTGCTTGTGCTAATTTCAGTGTAGTACTCATGACTGCTTTATTTCTAGTAATCATGGCTCCAATACGAACGCCGCACATGCTGTAACGTTTAGAAACGGAATCGACAACAATGACATTGTCTTCAATGCCTTCCAGCTCTAGTAAGGAATGATGTTCCTTACCATCGTAACAGAATTCACGGTATACTTCATCTGCAAAAAGGTATAAGTCATGTTTCTTTACAATATCTCTAAGCTGGTTTAATTCTTCTTTAGAGTATAAGTAACCTGTAGGGTTTCCGGGGTTACAGATAAGGATAGCTTTTGTTTTTGCGCTAATATTTTTTTCAAATTCTTCAATGGGAGGTAAGGCAAAACCACTTTCAATAGAAGAGTTAATAGGAACTACTGTTACTCCGGTTGCTTCAGCAAAACCATTGTAGTTAGCATAAAAGGGTTCGGGGATAATTACTTCGTCACCTAGATTAAGACAGGCAGTAAAACCAAAAGATAAAGCTTCTGAACCTCCTGTTGTTACTAGTATATCTTCGTGGGTGATTCCTGAACTAATCTTATCGTAATATTTCGCTAGGCCTTTTCTGTAACTTTCGTTTCCTGCAGAATGGCTGTATTCAATCACCTCCATTGAAATGTTCTTTACAGCATCTAAAGCTACTTGGGGAGTTTCAATATCTGGTTGACCAATATTTAAATGGATTACTCCAACTCCTTTGCTTTTTGCTTTTTCTGCAAAAGGAACCAATTTTCGAATTGGTGATTCTGGCATATTTAATCCTCTTTCTGAAATTTTAGGCATAACTCAATTTTTAAAGCCACGAAGTTGAGAGAAAATAAGCGATTTTCAAAAGGGAAAAAACAGTGTTTAAAAATTTTCTATCGCCTCATATACAGCCTTAGCAGGAAAGCCCACTACATTGTAGAAAGAACCTTCAATTCTTTCTACGCCAATTAATCCAATCCACTCTTGGATACCATAAGCACCTGCTTTATCGTAAGGCTTGTATTGATCAATATAATGTGTGATTTCTTCTTTACTCAGCGCTTTAAAATGAACAGTAGTGCCCACTGAAAAGGAGACTTCTTTGTCGATTGATTTTAAGCAGACCCCTGTCATTACCTCATGTGTTTGACCAGAAAGGGAAGAGATCATTTCAAAAGCTTCTTCTGGTGATTCTGGTTTACCGAGAATTATATCATCTAAAATAACAACCGTATCTGATGTGATCAGCAGATCGTTTTTACCGATTTCATTTGTATAAGCTTTTGCCTTTTTAAGACTTAAATATTCTGCGACTTCCGTAACTTTCATGGTAGATGGAAAGCTTTCGTCAGTATCTTTAGATGTTTGAGTAAAGCTATATCCCAATTGTTCCATCAATTGTTTCCTTCTAGGTGATTGAGAAGCGAGAATTAGTTGAAAACCTTTGGCGTTTAATTTCATTAAAAAAGGGATATAATTCCAGTGTATAAAATTCCAATTAACATGAGCACTTTAATCGTTTGGCTTATGACAAAGAAATGCTTTTTCTCTTTCGCACGATTTGTTTGAATGATAATCCAAATGAGAGGTAAGGATATTAGTAAAAAGAAATAGGCAAATGATATCCAATCTTTGGAAACAACTTGTATGTATTCTAATAGAGCAAGAGCAGCAAGTAAAAAAAGTGCAATAACATTCGCTATTTTTTTCGCTTTATCAACTCCATGAACAATGGGTAAGGTTTTACATCCGAAGGCTTCGTCTCCTTGAATATCTTCGCAATCTTTAATAATTTCTCGGATCAAGGTCAATAGAAATGCAAAAGCACTGTAACCTATAATCCAGTATAGAAGGTATTGAATGTTGAAGAGAAGAGATCGAAAATTGTGAGCCTCAAAGGGAACATCAGTAGTTGCTGCCAATGTTTGATCGAAGAGAATGGCAATTTCATAATAGCCTGCGGTAAAAGGAACCAATGCAGTAAGGGCGGCAATGATGAGGTTGCCAATCAATATTTGTTTTTTAAAGTTGACAGAATAAAACCAAAGAAGGGCGGCACAGATCAATTGAATTAAAATCAGCATCGGATGATGTATAGAAAATGCGACATAAGCAGCCATTGAAATTCCTATCCCATTCACTAAAAAGTGTAAAAACATGGCTTGTCTTCTAGAAACACTTTTTCCAACGATAAGTTGTTCCGGTTTATTAACGTGGTCCAACTTCACATCAAAGTAATCGTTAATAATGTAACCAGAGGCTGCAATAAGAACGGTAGCACCGACTAGCAGTGCAAATAAACCTTCAGATAAAAAAAGAGATAACTCTGCTTGTTTTAAAAATGGATATATGATTCCAAATCGAATGGCATATTGCGTTAATGCAATGATGGCCAAATTGGGAAAACGTATTAGTCGAAGAAAATCGAAAATGAACCTCATGGTTTAGGCAGTAGTTTAAGGTGTAAATTTAATGGTAGAATCCCAATTATGCATACTAACTTTACTAAATGAAATATAGTATCTCCTACGATAACCCAAATACAAGATATATAGATATTGAAGCTGAAATTCAGGTGAATGGCGAAGAGAAAATGCACTTTCAATTGCCTGCTTGGAGACCTGGGAGGTACGAGTTGGGGAATTTTGCCAAAAATATTCAGAAGTGGGCGGCTTATGATGAGAAGGGAGCTGAACTAAATGCTCAAAAACGAAGTAAAGATTTATGGGCAGTTGATTGCATGGGCGCGAAACGGGTAATTATCCGTTATAATTACTTTGCAAATGAATTAAATGCAGGCTCTACTTATTTGGCAGAAGATCAATTGTACATGAATCCCGTGAATTGCTTGATTTATGAAGAGAGTAGGATGCAAGAAGCATGTTATTTAGCATTAAAGTTGCCGAAGGACTATAAGGTAGCAATCGCTTTAGAGGAAACTGAAAAGAATACGTTTCTTGCTAAAGATTTTGATGAATTGGTAGATAGTCCATTTATCGCTTCAGCGAACATTCAGTATAATTCTTTTGAGTTGTCTGGAACAACTTTTTATTTGTGGTTTCAAGGAGAGTTTAAACCCGATTGGTTTTTATTAGAAACCGATTTTATGGCCTACACAAAAGAACAAATCAAATTGTTTGGCGATTTTCCAACAAAGGAATATCATTATCTATTTCAAATTTTACCACACTCGGCCTATCATGGAGTAGAGCATTCCGCCTCTACCGTTATTGCATTGGGACCATCGTATGCTATTTTAAAGAAGGAAGGTCGTTACGAAGATTTGTTGGGGGTAAGCTCTCATGAATTGTTTCATACTTGGAATGTAAAACGAATTCGCCCCGTTGAAATGCTTCCTTATAATTTCTCGAAAGAAAACTATACCAAGCTGGGTTATTTAACTGAAGGAGCTACTACCTGGTACGGGGATTTAATGTTATATCGTTCTAAGGTATTTGATGATGTCGCTTTTTTTAG
The DNA here is from genome assembly GCA_016763995.1 of Flavobacteriales bacterium. Taxonomy (GTDB): domain Bacteria; phylum Bacteroidota; class Bacteroidia; order Flavobacteriales_E; family Vicingaceae; genus NORP294. Next base: position 17,027 of record JAESST010000171.1, read on the forward strand.
AACATTCAATCAATTCTTAGATCGGCATTTCAACAATCCAGGATCGTTGAACTTGTCTGTTGCAGATTCTTCTTTTGATACTTGGTTAGATGGATATGTTGCTGGGGTTCCGAATCGTAAGGCGTCCATTTATACAGAAGGAGCCTTACTCACTTTTATGTTAGACGTCGAAATTCGAAAAAGCTCAAAAAACAAGTATTCGTTTGATAATGTACTACGTGCATTTTATAATGATTTTTATAAAAAGGGGAAAGGCATTTCTGAACAAGACTATAAAAATGTAGTCGAATTTTTTGCCGATAAAAACCTTGATGAATTCTTTGCGAATTACATTAATGGAGCAAAAGACTATACAGAATTGCTAAAGGATGGTCTGGATTATTTTGGGCTGCAATTTGAGAAACAAGCAACGCCACTATTTCATGAAGCTTATTTAGGCATTCGTTTGATCGAAAACAAAGTGCACAGTGTTTTTCCCGGCTCCCCAGCAGAGAAGGCCGGTGTTGCTGTAGATGACGAAATTGTAATTGTCAATGGGTTGAAGGTGAACAAAGATTTATCTAGCTGGTTGGAATATTTTAAAGCTGATACGATTTCTATGGGAGCTTTTGACAAAACGGGAAGAGCAAAGCGAATTGTAGTCCAACTTTCTACTGCAATTTATTATTCTAAAAACATTGTTTCTTGGAAAGAAGACCTAACAAAAGAGCAGGAAGAGAGCAGAAAGATTTGGAGAGGGTATTAATTGTTGGCCTATTCGACTTACTTGATGGGCGTTATCTTTCTGTCGTAAAGCGAAATTTCAAGATTTGTAATTTCTACTTAATCTTCTTTAAAGAAATCTAAAGCGGATAAATCGATAATGTGTACTCCACTATAATAGAAATGAAGAATTTCAGAATAGTTGTAACCTAAAGCGGCCATTTCCATGGCTCCAATTTGGCAAAGCCCAACGCCATGGCCAAAACCTTTGCCATTAAGAACCACCTTGCTATCAGTTTCAGTTGCATTAAAATAGGTAGAGCGTAATCTAAATTTGTCTCTCAATTCTTCGAAAGAAAGTTTAGACTCTGGAAAATACCTGAGACGATCGCCAACGCTAAAATTTAGTATTGTGTTGGGTTGAATTGTGTTAGGCAATCGAGCCGTCAGGTATTTTTGCCATTGGTTTTTGTCTATCACTTTCTCCCAAGTTGCGTTTCTGTGTTTTAGGCAAAAAGTGTCTTTTACGGAACGTAAGTAGTACAAAGATTTACTCCATACATCTTCAGAATTTACTGTTTGACCACCACAAGAAGAGTGAAAGGCAGCTGTGATTAGTTGAATGTCGCTATCTACAATTACAGCACCACGGGTTTGCATAGAAGCTTCTACAATATTGTTGAAAAAGGTTTTTCCATGATAAGCCTGACAATGTACTTCATCGCATAAGTTGTAACCTCCAACCTCATGTTTCTCGGTATTTGCAAGTGCATAGGTTCTACAAATAATGGCTTGTAACTTAAAGTATTCTTTGGGAGGATTTCTGCCTACTTCAGCTTCTACCACACCTGCCACATAGTTGTCAAGGTCTAAATTATTAATCAGTTGCATCTGGCTTCGTTGAGCCACAATTTTTAGGTTGTCGTCATACCGTCTTTCTAGTCCGCTTGGGCTAACGCTTTTCACCATAAAGTGGTTGTACCAGCCAATGCCCATTAAATTTACCTTTCGGTATTTACCAATCAACTTCCCATCTTCCTTTACCTGAACAAAGCCATCGATATATTTAATGTTAAGTGAAGTCTTTGAGTTGAGTTCTTTTACTTTTCCTGATTCGGTAAACAGTGCATATTTACCTGCCCTTACAGAGAAGGTAAAGCTGTTCACTTTCTTAGACGCAAAAATTCCGATGTTTATGAATTCCGCATGTACCGTAATGGAAACTAGAAAGGCAAAAAGTAGGGAGAGGTTTTTAAGCATAATTTTTTAAGTCCTCAATCAATAATTCGGCCGTTTTAGCAGAAGCACCGCCGCTGCCAAGCGTATTGATTAGTGTTTCAAATTTATCCATCATCTTCTGTCGTTCAGGAGTGTTGCCCAGCAGTTTTCCCAATTCAGTTTTTAATAACTTTTCGTTCAGGTTTCCTTGAATCAATTCGGTGACGACTTCTTCATCTAGGATTAAGTTCACCAATGAAATGTATTTGATGTCTACAATTCGCTTAGCAATTTGGTAGGAAATAACATTGCCCTTATAACAAACTACTTCCGGTACTCGAAACAAAGCAGTTTCAAGTGTCGCAGTGCCTGAAGTTACAAGCGCTGCTGCTGAAATTTGCAATAAATCATATGTTCTGTTCGAAACAATTTTTAAAGAAGGATACTCCGCGGTAAAAGGTTCAAAGTAACTCAGGTCAAAACTTGGAGCAGCAGCAATAACAAATTGATGCTCTGGGAAATTTTGAATTTGTTTTAACATAATAGGGAGCATCACGCCAATCTCTTGTTTTCTACTTCCGGGTAAAATTGCTATGATTGGTTTTTCTGTTAAGGCAAACTCTTTTCTAAGGCCTGCTTTCTTTTCGGCTGAAGTATCTCTGTTGTCGATGGCATCTAGTAAAGGATGTCCAACATAGTGAACTTCATAGCCATATTTAGCATAAAATTCTTTTTCAAAAGGGAGTATGGTAAATACCATGTCAGTGAACTTTGCAATTTTATGCACCCGACTTTTTTTCCATGCCCAAATTTGCGGAGAGATATAATAGTATACTTTGATTTCAAGTTTTTTGACAAACTCTGCAATTCGCAAATTAAATCCCGGGTAATCGATTAATACAACCGCATCAGGTTGATAGTTTTCAATGTCTTTCTTGCACTCTTTAATGTTTCCAAGAATGGTTTTAAGGTTCATGATCACTTCAGCAAAGCCCATAAAAGCCAACTCTCTAAAATGTTTGACAACTTCAGCTCCTGCAGCTTCCATCAAATCGCCACCCCAACAACGAATTTCTGCTTGTGGGTCTTTTTCTTTAATGGATTTGATGAGGTTGCTACCATGCAAATCTCCCGATGCTTCACCTGCTATTATGTAATACTTCATACCTTATAAGGTTCCGCCCATTACTTTACTAATCATGACATAAAAGGCGAAAACGAGTGTAGCAAAAATGACACCCCTTGCGGCTCTGTCGTTTTTAGTTTGAAAAAACGAAAAGAATGCACCCAGATTAACAATGGCACAAAGGCTCAATAGCTTAATCAATATAGATTGAAAAACCATTTTCTTTAAGAAGTCCGGAGCCGTTAAATGAGCATAAGTAGAAAGGTAATAAATACCCATAACAATCATTGGGAGAACAATGCCTGTGACTATTCCTACCCAAATTTTATCTACTTTTTTCTTCATGTTCTAAGTTTTTTAAATCATCTAATAAGTGATGTGCAGTTACATCAAATTGAACGGGAACAAGCGATACATAATTGTGCTTTAATGCCCATTCGTCCGTGTCTTCGCTTTCTTCTTCGTGATTCACAAATTTACCGGTCAACCAATAATAAGGGTCTCCTGAAGGATCATGACGTTCGTCGAAGGTTTCTTCCCACATGGCATTCGCTTGTCTACCAACTTTTAATCCTTTTATTAATTCACTATCTACAGCTGGGAAATTAACATTCAAGCAACAAGATTTCCCCAAATCATTTTTAAGAACATAATCAATTACTTCTTTAATATAAGGGGGTGTCGCGCTAAAATCAGCATCAATACTTGTGTCGTCTAGAGAAAAACCGATGGAAGGAATTCCTTCTATTGCTCCTTCTAGCGCTGCAGACATGGTTCCCGAATAAATTACGTTGATGCTCGAATTTGAACCGTGATTAATTCCTGATACGATTAGATCAGGAGTTTCTTTCGCAATTTTTGATGTCGCAATTTTAACACAATCTACTGGAGTACCGCTACAACTGTACGCTTCAACTCCATCCATGTCGACCTTTTTAACACGTATCATCGCATTAATCGTAATGGCATGTCCCATTCCAGATTGTGGTTTATCAGGAGCAACTACAATAATCCGATCGGTAATGGTTTTTACGACTTGTATTAAGGTTTGAATACCAGGTGCTGTAATACCATCATCGTTGGTGACTACAATTAGCGGCTTTTTAGACATAGGTGTATTCGTTTGAATGCTCTAAATTAAGCCAAGAAAGCAAAAACCTTAACTAGTTTTAGTAAGGTTTAACACATCTGAATGTCAATAACCGTTTTAACCTGAGTTTGACTCTTCTTAAGAATTCAGAACCGAGATAAATTTTAAGAAAAAGATTGCTGTCTAGCTACGGAACTATGAACACTCTCACAGAAATAACAGTCTATTGCGTTGAATTTTTAGAATATAGCTACTTCTGAAAATCTGAATTTCTAACTAATAATCGAGCTTAGGGTTTTGCTAAACTTCTCTCCAAACAGCTAATTCATTTCCTGATGGATCTAGAAATTGAAAACGTTCACCTCCAGGGAAAGAAAAAGTATCTACAGAGATTGTTCCTCCAGATTCTATGATCTTAGTTTTGATTTCGTCTAAATTTTGATGCACCAAAACGATTAAAGCTCCACTTACAATTTTTTCTTGTGTCAACTCAAATCCGCCTCCTAATCCGGCATTGAAAAAGAAGTGTAAGTCGGCCCATAATCTGTGAATTCCCAATCAAAACAATTTGAGTAAAATTCTTTAGTAGTGGCTATGTTTTTAGACTTTAGCTCAATGTAGTTGATGTGATTATTGGTTGGTTTCATGTTGTATTGAAATTTGTGAATTAAAATTAGACAAAATAAAAGGCCGCACTCTTTTCAGAACACGGCCTCTTCAACTAATTAATTGAGCTATTGAGCGTATTACTTGCTCTCTTCTTCAGTTACCTCTTCAAAGTCAACATCAGTTACTTCATCTTCTTCCGAAGCAGAAGCGTCTCCTGCAGGCTGTCCTTGTTCAGCACCTTCAGCACCGCCACCTTGAGCGTACATATCTTGAGCTGAAGCTTGGAATACAGCGTTTAATTTCTCCATTGCTGGATCAATTGCTGCCATATCTTTCGCTTCGTGAACTTTCTTCAATTCAGCTAAAGCCTCTTCAATTGGTGACTTTTTATCTGCTGGTAATTTCTCGCCAAACTCTTCCAATTGCTTTTCTGTTTGGAAAATTAAACTGTCCGCACTGTTAAGCTTATCGATTTCTTCTTTTGCTTTATTGTCAGCAACGGCATTCTCTTCTGCTTCACGCTTCATTTTTGTAATTTCCTCTTCACTTAAACCTGAAGAGGCTTCGATTCTAATATTTTGCTCTTTACCAGTTTTTTTGTCTTTTGCAGCAACATTTAAAATACCATTAGAATCAATGTCAAAAGTTACTTCAATTTGAGGATCTCCTCTTCTTGATGGAGGAATACCATCTAAATGAAAACGACCAATTGTTTTGTTACCATTTGCCATTGGGCGCTCACCTTGTAAGATGTGAATCTCTACAGTTGGTTGATTGTCCGCCGCCGTTGAAAACGTTTCTGATTTTTTAGTTGGAATAGTCGTATTTGACTCAATTAATTTGGTCATTACTCCACCCATTGTTTCAATTCCTAAAGAAAGAGGAGTAACATCTAATAAAAGAACATCTTTTACTTCACCTGTTAATACTCCACCTTGGATAGCTGCTCCAATCGCAACTACTTGGTCAGGGTTTACACCTTTAGAAGGCTCTTTTCCAAAGAATGCTTTAACGGCATCTTGAATGGCAGGAATTCTTGTTGAACCACCTACTAAAATTACCTCGTCAATTTCGCTTGTGCTCATTCCAGCACTTTCTAATGCTTTTTTACACGGCTCAATTGTTCTTTTAATTAAGCTATCAGCTAATTGCTCAAATTTAGCTCTACTCAATGAACGAACTAAGTGTTTTGGTCCAGAAGCAGTAGCTGTAACATAAGGTAAGTTGATTTCAGCTTGTGCAGAACTTGAAAGTTCAATTTTCGCTTTCTCAGCAGCTTCTTTTAATCTTTGAAGAGCCATTGGGTCTTTTCTTAAGTCAATGTTTTCTTCAGTTTCAAATTCTTTTGCTAACCAATCAATGATTACATCATCAAAATCATCTCCACCTAAGTGTGTATCTCCATCTGTAGATTTTACTTCGAAAACCCCGTCTCCTAATTCTAAGATAGAAACATCATGTGTTCCACCACCGCAATCAAATACAACAATGTTTACATCGTTTGCTTTTTTATCTAAACCGTAAGCTAAAGAAGCTGCAGTTGGCTCGTTGATGATTCTTTTAACTGTCAATCCAGCAATTTCACCAGCTTCTTTTGTTGCTTGACGTTGTGCATCGTTAAAGTATGCTGGTACTGTAATAACTGCTTCAGAAACAGAAGTTCCTAAATAGTCTTCAGCTGTTTTTTTCATCTTCTGTAACACCATGGCAGAAATTTCCTGCGGTGTATACATTCTATCGTCAATTTTTACTCTTGGTGTATCATTGTCACCTTTTACTACTTTGTAAGGAACTCTGCCAAGATTTTTTTCAACTTCGCTGAATTTATTTCCCATAAACCTCTTAATAGAGTAAATGGTCTTCTCCGGGTTGGTAATGGCTTGTCTTTTTGCAGGGTCACCTACTTTTCTTTCGCCACCTTCAATAAATGCAACGATTGAAGGAGTAGTTCTTTTTCCTTCACTATTAGGAATTACAACAGGCTCGTTACCTTCCATTACAGAAACACAAGAGTTAGTTGTTCCTAAATCTATTCCAATTATTTTACTCATATCTATTGTTGTTTAATTTCAATTTTTTAAATCTAACATGCAATAGTCAATGAATATGCCAATCAAAAAAAAATGACAAATTGTGAAAATCTGTCATTCTTGTTACTTTCTTTATGAAGCTTGTGATCTTATATGTGACATTCTGTCAAGTTCCACGGAAGTAGAATCCTCGATATTTGGAAAAATCATTTATCATACCACCTGTTGAGCCATAATTATTAATAATGTAATTGATTGTTTTTACATTGAAATCTAATTTCCAGGTTCTTAAAGTTCTTGAAGCAAAGAGGCCAATCCCATTAGTTATGTTTGTGAATTCAGGCCTTGTTTGTGCTAGTCCATCAATTGGGCCATTTACGTCTCTGTATAGGGCATATTCCCCATCCGCAGATTGAATGATAATCTCTACGTTACCTAATGGCATAAACCTGTATAATTCTTTCCGAGGAAGAGCAGTTGTTGGGATAGTACTTAAAAATGCATTGAAGAATCGGTTGCCGTCGAAAATATAAATATCTTGTTTCCCTTCTTCAAGAGTAGTATTTCTAAATGTTGTGAGCGGAAGGTCAAAGAATTTATCTACGCTGTCAATATTATTTGTTATTTCAACATAATTAAACCTTAGAGTAATATCATATTCCCCAACGTTTGTAGAAGTTAAGAACTCCAAACGCGAATTATCTATTATGTTATTTTGAATGTCAATTAAGGTCAAACTTCCTCTGCCTGATGCACCAGGGCGAGGTTTTGTTAAAACAGCTCCATTAGTCGGTATGGCTGAAGCCGTGGTAATTACTTTACTCCCAGGCTTGTTAATGACCAACTCGTAGGCTGCGTTTGCCGTAAGTTTTTCAGAAGTAAAGTAGGCTTCGTTTCTTGTTTGTGTAAATAAGCCTGGTTCTTTAGGAAGTAGAATTTTATTTAAAACAATTTCATCTCTAGTAGATGTCCTAACGAGCTTTACATCTAAACTATCGAAATAAATACGATCAGGGTGATTGACCAATTGAAGGGCGTTCTGGTCATCATCTAAGAACGTTTTTGTTATTTTAACAAACTGAGTATCTGTTCTTACGTCTATAAGTCCAATCACAGAAGTTACTTCTGTATATTCAGCGTTTATATCAACATCGTTTTCACAAGATAAAAGACCTGTAAACAATAAAGTTAAGAGTGTGGGCTTTAAAAAATTCATAGTTCAAAATTACCAATTAATCATTATCACTTTCTATTTTGTAGCTTTGTCAAGACAATAAAAAAGTTGGTTATGTCTACTGCAAAGAATCAAAAAGCCAAAAGAGTCACAACGCACACTATTCAAGAAATGAAGAATAGTGGCGAAAAGATCTCAATGCTAACGTCCTATGATTACTCAATGGCTAAAATCGTTGATGCTGCCGGGATCGACATTATTTTGGTAGGAGATTCTGCCTCAAACGTTATGGCAGGCCATGAAACAACCTTGCCCATTACATTAGATCAAATGATTTATCATGCTTCCTCTGTCGTGAGGGCGATAAATAGGTGTTTAGTAGTAGTTGATTTACCATTTGGAGCTTATCAAGGAAATTCAAAAGAGGCCTTAACATCTGCTATTCGGATCATGAAAGAGTCTGGAGCCCATGCAGTAAAGCTAGAAGGTGGAGAAGAAATTATAGAATCGACAGAACGAATTCTTTCTGCCGGTATCCCAGTTATGGGGCACTTAGGTTTAACCCCGCAATCGATTTATAAGTTTGGAACTTATGTGGTAAGAGCAAAGGAAGAAGAAGAAGCGAAAAAATTAGTTGAAGATGCCATGGCTTTAGAAGAAGCTGGCTGCTTTGCAATTGTTCTAGAAAAGATACCTTCTAAGTTGGCCAAAATGGTTGCTGAAAAAGTACGTATCCCTATTATTGGTATTGGAGCAGGTGGAGGTGTTGATGGGCAGGTTTTGGTAATTCATGATATGTTAGGAATAAACCAAGAATTTAGCCCACGATTCTTAAGGCGATACAATGATTTGTATAATGGAATAAAAGGTTCAGTTGAACAATATATAGAAGATGTTAAATCGAAAGATTTTCCAAATGAAAAAGAACAGTATTAAGATGATAAAAGAGATTTTATTTTTTTTATTTTTTGGCATTATAGTTTCAGCAAGTGCGCAATATGTAGAAGATTATCCAATTAATTCGGGGAATGGAGATCAGATGATTAGCTTCAAAAATTGGCCAGAAGGAATTAATCAGTTTACAGAACTTCTTAAAAAATATCCAGATAATTTAGAGTATAAGTATAAACTAGGTAAATGTTATTTGTATGCAGATGTAGATAAGGCAAAATCTTTGGCCTACTTTAAAGATCTGATGGCTTTTGAGAAAAAAGAAAAGGACTTCTACGAAAGCTTGGCCATGGCTTATTTTGTTAACTACGAATTTGATAATGCAAAAAAGATATACCAGCAGATGGTAGATTCTGTTTCAGATACAAAGAGAAAAAGTTTATTCATCAAACAGATAGCACAGTGTGATATATCGAAAAAGATGATGAAGAATCCGGTACAAGTTAGTTTTGAAAACCTCGGTAAGAATGTAAATTCTAAAGCACCAGACTTTTTGCCAATTGTTAGTCCTGATGAAGCTTTCCTTGCTTTTTCTACCAGAAGAAAAGGGGTTGTTGGGAATTTAAACTCATATGCAGGCTATAGAACATCTGATATTTTTGTAACAAAGCATAAACGATCAAAATACTCTCGAGCTCGTTCTATAGGTAACCCAAATACATATGGGAATGAGTTTACAGCAGGTAGGTCTGGGAATGGAAAATATTTAACATTTACTGTGAACAGTGATGATTATTTTAATGACATATTTGTAAGTGAAAAAGGACGTAGGTCTTATATGCCTCCAAAAGTGTTTGATAGTGAAGGGGTGAATACTAAGGAAGATGAATTAGGAGCAACGCTATCCAATGATGGGGAAAAAATGTATTTCAGTAGCAATAGAGAAGGAGGGAAAGGTGGTTTTGATATTTACTACGTTCAACGTTTGCCTAATGGGCAATGGAGCGAAATAAAAAATTTAGGATCGCCTATCAATACCGAAGGGGATGAGAAATACCCTGCTTTTAGCCATGACGAATCATATTTGTTTTTTAGTTCAAACGGACATATAGGAATGGGAGGGATGGACCTTTATAAATCCAAAGCTTTAGAAGGCCTTAATAAATGGCAAAATCCTAAAAACTTAGGATATCCTATTAATACGCCATTTGATGATGAGAATATATCTTTTGCAGGGAATGAACGATACGCATACATGGCAAAAAGATTAGATGATACTTTTGGAGACCTTGATATTTATCGACTTACTTTTCAAGACAAAAAGGATGAATATTCCTTGATCTCGGGGCAAGTATTGACAACAGATTCAACCTTAATTGATCAGTCTATAAATATTGAAGCCTTTCAAGAGAATTCAGGAACGTTCGTGGGAACTTATATTATGAATAGAAAGAACGGGAAATACTCAGCTATTTTGGCTCCTGGCAGATATGTATTAGAAGTAAAGGATGCTGAAGGCTATAATGATTATAGCAAAGTGATTAACATTCTTGGTAAGAACGACCAAGCTGAATTAAGAAAATTCAATATTATCTTAGAGTCTCAATAACTGTAATCTTGGCTAAAAATAAATTTCAAGTCCTTTTTGAAGACAATCATCTTCTTGCGGTTAACAAACCTTCTGGAATGCTAACACAGGGAGATAAGACGAAGGATACCCCATTAAACGATCTTGCAAAGGAATACTTAGTTGAAAAGTATCAAAAATCAGGGGAAGCATATTTAGGTGTTCCACACCGAATTGACAGACCAACAAGTGGCTTGGTATTATTGTCAAAGACTTCTAAAGCTCTAGTTAGGTTAAATAAAATGTTTCAAGACAAAGAAATTCAAAAAACATACTGGGCAGTCGTTAAAAATAAGCCAGCTAAAAGTGAAGATACCTTGATTCATTTTTTGGTTAGAAATCCTCAGAAGAATAAATCTACGGCACACAAAAATGAAGTTCCCAATTCTAAAAGAGCTGAATTGAGCTATCGAGTGCTACTTAGTTTAGATAACTATCATTTATTGGTGGTATATCCTAAAACGGGAAGACATCATCAAATAAGAAGTCAATTATCAGCTATTGGCTGCTCTATTAAGGGGGATGTTAAATATGGCTTTGATCGTACCAATTCAGATGCTTCTATTCACCTTCACGCAAGAAGTATTCAGTTTATTCATCCTGTAAGTAAAGAGGAACAAAAAATATCTGCACCTGCACCTGTGGATGACCCAGTATGGAAGGCATGTATGAAAAAATTGAAAGGAGCTTAAAATTTCTGTTGCCTATTTTTTTTCTTTTCCGATAGATTTTTCTTGTTTTTTAACCTCTTTCTAATAGCTGACTTTGAAGGTTTCGTGATTTTACGAGCCTTGGGTTTTCTTAGGCCGATAACTAATAACTCATAGAATCTTTCTACGCAAATGATCTTGTTTTTATGCTGAGAACGAGATTCTTCTACATCTATCTGTAGTAGGTAGTCTTTACTAAGCTTAACAGAAGAAGAGTTCTTTAATCTTGTTTTTTCTTCTTCAGTAAGAAGGCGAGATTCATTCACGTTAAAGAACAGACTTATTCTACTTTCAACTTTATTGACATGTTGGCCACCCTTGCCACTACTCCTACTAGTTTTAAAAGTGAATTCGGAGCTAAAGTCTTTTTGTTTTAGATTCAATTGCTAAATTTTTCAAATTAGTTTTATAAGAAGCGAAAGAAATTTATAACTTTGTGAAAGTTATAGAAACAAAACAATATTATGGCAACAGAAATTGCAAAATTAGATCAGATAGATAGAGACATATTATTAAGAGCTCCGGCAGTTGTGGCACTTTTAGCCGCTATCTCTAATGATGGTGAAGTAAGTGAAAATGAAAAAGCGGAATCAGTTAGATTAGCACACCTCAGAACGTATACATCAAAACCAATTTTGCATAATTTTTATAAGGAAGTAGACAAGAGTTTCGAGTATCATTTTGATAATATTTTAGCTCAACTTCCAGCAGATTGGAAAGAAAAAGAAAGCTTCTTAGAAAACAGGCTGTGTAACTTAGGTCCGGTACTTCTGAAGTTAAATCCGGTATATGCAGAAGAATTAATTACCAGTCTAAAGTCTTTCGCTAAACATGTATTTAAATCGAATTCAAATTTCTTACAAAACTTCTTACTTCCAATCTTCACATTAAAGATGAACGATGGATTTGATCCGAAAATTGGCGGCCGTTAGTAGAAATAGAAATGAAAACACTCTACATCATAAGGCATGCAAAGTCAAGCTGGTCTCAAGCCAATGTATCGGATTTTGATAGAACGCTAAATGATAGAGGCTTTTTTGATGCTCCTTTAATGGGGAAAGTGCTAAAGGGAAAAGGAATTCTTCCTGACGCAATTTATGCCAGCACTGCAAAAAGGGCTTTATTGACTACATCAATTCTTACAAAAGAGATCTCTTTTACAAAAGAAATTAATAAAGAGCCAGAGTATTATCATGCTTCGGCTTCTTCTTTACTTCAAAAAATTAATCAGTTCCCTGATGATTTAAATACAGTATTTGTTGTAGGTCATAATCCTGGATTAACTTATTTGGCAGAGGATTTGTCAAACGATCATTTCGGGAATTTACCGACTTGTGGAATTGTAGGAATTAGATTTGAGTTTGATTCTTGGGCAATGATTAGTGCAGGAACGGGAGAATGTTTTTATTATGATTACCCCAAGAATCATAAGTAGTTTAGACTTTTACTGTCCAGTTAAATTGATCTTCAATCTCGCCTCTTTTTAAGTCTTCGAAATAATTTTTCGCTTTGGAAGCGAACTTCCAGTTTGTGAAGTCACTCAGCTTATAGTCTGTGTCTTCATAGCCAATGTTTGCAATAGGGGCTATAGTTGCTGCGGTGCCAACACCAAACACTTCTTCTATAGACCCGTCTTTTAATCCGTCAATTAATTCGGCAACTTCGATTTGACGTTCTTCTACTTGGTAAGCCCATTCCTTGGCTAAGTGTAAAATACTTTTTCTAGTAATTCCCGGAAGAATTGTGCTACTGTCCAAAGATGGCGTAACAATAGAGTTGCCTCTTACAAACATTAAATTCATAGTACCTGACTCTTCCAAATATTTGTGTTCCTTAGAATCAGTCCAAATCAATTGATCATATCCGGCCTTCTGTGCTTTTTGCGCAGGAAATAAAGAGGCCGCATAGTTTCCCGCAGCCTTTGCAGCTCCAACTCCTCCTGCTGCAGCTCTTGAAAATTTTGTTTCAACTTTTACGCTGACAGCTCCTGAATAATAGTTTGAAGCTGGTGAAGTAATGACCATGAATTTGTAACGCTCACTTGCTTTTACACCAAGAAATGCATCATCCGCAATTAAGAAAGGACGAACATAAAGAGATTTACCTTCACCTTCAGGAACCCAATTACGATCAAGGTCAATTAATTGTAATATACCGTCTAAGAATATTTCAGAAGGAATCTCTGCCATGCACATTCTTTGAGCTGACAGGTTCATTCTTTTCCAATTCTCCTCTGGTCTAAACAATAGAACTTCTCCATCTTTTGTTTTATGGGCCTTTAATCCTTCAAAGATTGCTTGGCCGTAGTGAAAAACAGATGCAGCAGGCGAAAAATTAATGTCTTGAAAAGGAATAATTTTTACGCTTTCCCATTCGCCATTGGCATATTCAGCTAATAGCATATGATCAGAAAAGTCTCTTCCAAATTTCAGATTATTGAAATCTATATTCGATAATTTAGAACTAGAGATGAGTTCTACAGGAAAAGATTTTCTATGTTTCAAAAGGTCTATTTTTATGTGCAAATGTAATTATTCCGAGCCCAGAGATGATCGATTTTATCCTCTTAATTTATCTAGCAAATAGTTGAGCTGTTTTGCTTCTTCTTGATTGATATTGCTAAAGTTAGACTTAAGCTCTTGCTCTATACTCATGATCTCTTTAACCATTTTTAACCCTTTTTCTGAAATAACGATATCTACTTGCCTTCTGTCGATACGGTTAATTTTGCGTTCCACTAGCTTTTTATCTACCAATTTATCAATTAAGCGAGATACGTTTGACATTTTATCTATCATTCTCTCTGAGATAGCATTAACAGAAATTGAGTATTCTCCTTGACCTCTTAAAATTCTCAATACATTATACTGTTGCATGCTTAACCCAAATGGCTTTAACTGCTTAGAGATTATATTCGTTATCCATTTTCCTGTATACAGCTGGTTGATCATTAATTTCTGAATCTCGTCTGTAAATTCCGACTGCTGAATATCCTCTTTTATTCCCATAGATGAAAAATTTTTACAAATATATGTATATACATATAGTATATCTGCGCTGTTTAGAATAGAGTTGAAAATTATTTTTCTATCTGCATTCCTTTCGAAAATACAACATGTCCTTTGACCTGTTTAGCAGTTTCTTTGTAATACCAAACTGCATCTTCGTTGTTTTTTCACCTACAGATAAGGAGTAGTAATTGGCTGTCCCTTTCCAGGACAAACTGAGCTAGTTGAGCTTTCTGTAATTATTGTTTTATTCAACTTAAAAAACCGCCTGCTTTGCAGGTGATGATGTTCTGATGGCTATGCCTATTTTTAGTATGGGTAAATACAGAAAGCAATCTCGTGTTATTTATTAAGTGTGATTTGGGAGAGAGCTTATTTCTTTAGTACCGGAGGACTAGATAATGAAAACGTGAAATATCAAGAGAAAGAAGAGAAGGACGTTGAGCTTTAGCAGAAAAATTTTGATTTTACCCCCCCCCTTTTTATGGGAAACTAAAAGCCATCTTCAAAAAGCTTTATTTTTCTTAAAATCCGTTCTCCTCGACTTTCAAATAACTGTTGAAAATAAATGCAAAGTCATCGCTGAATAGTTGATAGTCTTTTAAAAAAGAGGCTAAAAGAAAGTTTTCAAAAGACCAGCATGTATGGGCTAAATGCCCTTTCGTTGGGCTAACATCAGAAATTGGTTGGGCTACGAAATCTTGGGGTTCTAAAACAGATACAATTCTTTTTGTCTAACTCCTAGCTAATGATTCAGCATATCTGAGAAACGTGATTCTTCAGTTCATTGAGGAAATTTAATAAATTGAGGATCGAATAATTGAGGCAAAATGACTTAAATTTAACATTCTTATGAAAAGAGGGACAATTTTCGTCGTAGTTCAATTTATTTGTATCTTCTTTTTACTTAAAATTACTAGTCGGTTTTCTGTTTCATGGGCGTTACTTGTCCAAGTGCTAGCTGTGATTTTAGGTTTTTGGTCAATGTTTGAAGCAAAAAATCTAGAATTTCAATTTTTCCAGAGTTGAAAGAAGGCGCTAGCCTTATTCAGACAGGACCTTATCAACTCATTCGGCATCCAATGTACAGTTCCATTTTGTTGTTTTTCTTTCCTGTTTTGTTTGGGCAGGATTCAATTATTGTATATTCCATTTATTTGATACTTCTCATCAATTTAATTTTAAAATTAAAGTATGAAGAACAGATTTTATTGAAGAAATTTGAAATGTATTCAAGCTATCAGGGAAAAAGTTATCGCTTGATTCCTTATATTTATTGATGAGTAATAGTTTTAAAATGAAGTTAGTACTTCGATAGGAAGAAAGTGGCATTTTAATTGGTATAATTTAAGAAACCGTAAATAATAAAATCATGAAAAAAGGGATT
The DNA here is from genome assembly GCA_016763995.1 of Flavobacteriales bacterium. Lineage (GTDB taxonomy): Bacteria > Bacteroidota > Bacteroidia > Flavobacteriales_E > Vicingaceae > NORP294. The sequence goes on from JAESST010000171.1 coordinate 32,599, forward strand.
AAAGTAGCATTAATAACTGCAGCAATTTTGATGACTGTACCAACATTTGCCCAAGGAGTTAAGAAGGGACATAACAGGGAGAAAGCAAAAGCGGAGATGGAGGCAATGTTTACCAGTTTAGAATTGAATGAACGGCAAAGGGAAAAAGTAAAATCTATTCTGAAGGATGAAAGAATAGCAATGAAAGATACAAAACTTGCCAAAGAGAAATTGGGCGCAATGGATTCTGAAAATAAAAAAGTTGCAAGGGCTAAGGCAGTATTGAGGAGAGATAGATTGAAAAAAAGAACTGAAATGAAGTTAAATGAGGTGTTGACTCCTTCACAAATGAGAAATTATAAAGTGATTCAAGAAGAAAGAGTGGAAAGAAGACAAGAACGAAGAGAAGAACGAGTAGAGCATAAGCCTATGAAAAAAAGACCTACCGATGCTTCGTCTGATTAACTGATAATTAAAGGAATTTCTGAAAAGGCCGTTCATTGTAACGGTCTTTTTTATGCAATAACTTTTCCATGGATGTGTTACAGTATGGCGTATTGGAAAGTAGTTTGGAGTTTATGTTTAATGAAGTAAATCTAATTTTAGCAAAGTGTTCCTCTCTATTTGTTTGGGTAGTTTGTAATGTTGGGCTCTTATTCAACAAAACAATGTGAATGATTTCTAGTTTTTTTTAACTGTGGGAGCACCAATTCTGGTGTACTTTGGTATTTGGTTTAAGAAAGTGTTGAACGATGAGAAAGAAGCTAATTTTGAATATGCTATGAGAATTAATATGATTTTTTCTTTAAGTTTTAGTGTCGTTTTTATTTTAATGCTAATTTTTAAGAGTTAGATGAAGTTACAGTTTTCAATATTAATTGTCACTCTTTTGATGTTAGGTTCCTTTGCTACTGCTTCGAATCCTTCGAAGCTCGAAGCTGAAGTAGCTTTGAGCTCTATTTATGGGCAATTAGTTGGTGCTTCTAAGCCTGAATTTTCATTGTTTGAAAAAGCTTATTTGGGTTATATTGATTTGAAATTAAGCGGTCTTTTGCCTTTTAGTAAAAATATTTTAAGCATTATTGATTTTCGAATTCCTTCTCAGAAAAAGAGAATGTGGGTGATTGATTTAAAGTTAAAGACTATTCTGCATCATACTTACGTTGCACATGGAGAGAATTCCGGAGGGAAGTATGCAATTGATTTCTCAAATACTGTTGGATCTCATCAAAGTAGTTTAGGTTTCTACATTACGCAAGAAACTTATATAGGAAAAAATGGATTGTCACTCCGGCTACAAGGCCTAGAGCATGGGTTTAATTCGAATGCACGTGAACGCTATGTGGTTTTGCATGGAGCGGATTATGCTACAGAAGAGTATTTGAAAAAAAATGGAGAGTTAGGAAATAGCGAAGGCTGCCCCGCAATACCTATGGGTTTGCACATTCCTATCATAGAGCTCACAAAGGAAGGAACTTGTCTTTTTATGTATTTCCCTGATGCTAAGTACCTCGAGAATTCAAGTTTAATTTTAGACGACTTTTAAATTGATTCAATTATGAAAAATAGACTATTACTTATTTTCACTATGGCCCTCTTGTTGAGCTCCTGCTCTTTGGTCAAGAATCAGAAGTTAGTAAATTTTTCAAGAGTAAAATACAACAGTCATTTAAAATTAGGGAAACAACTATCTAAAGAACTTCCTAAAACAGTAGAAAGTTTTGCTAAAGAAGAATCTAAGATAGGAACAACGGAAAAAGAAGTGCTTGATTTGTATACGGCAGTAATAAGAAAGAAAACAAGGGAAAATTTAAAAGCAACTCAAGATCCAATCAAAGAAGTCAGAACTCTTCAAGTGGAGAAATTATTGAAAGAGATTAAAGAGCTAGAAATAGAGCCTCAAAGAAAAATAAAATTGCTAAAAAAAATAAGAATGTCTCATCGAGATGAATGGTGGAATGATGATATAGAAGATTGGCCTTGGTTAGAAATTACTTTGGCTGTTATAGCTGTATTGCTCATTGGAATTATAATAGCGTTGCTCGCGAGTTTGTTGGGCGGAATTATTTCTTCACTAATTGGTCTTATTCTGTTAATCGCATTAGCCTATATCCTTTATACTTTGTGGATTCAATAAATCATTAAGTTCCTTTTTGAGAAATTTAAAGGGACTTTTTATATGTGTGTCGTCCTGAATAAAGTTGATTATAATCTCATGAATTTTGTCAACAATCAAGGAATCAAAGGAAATCTATAATCCTTCTCAATAGTATGTTAAAGCTTTTTAAACGTTAAGTATTATCTACAAAAGCTACTTTAAAATCTAAATATGGAGTAGTAGGAAATAGTTGTATTTCCTGGAGGTGAGGGAAGTTTGGTAAATAAGCTTATTGTAAACGTGCTTCCTCTCGTGCAGATGAGCGAGAAGAAATTAGACAGAGGTGAATGAGTGTACGATCAAAACTCCCTAGAAATAGAGGCAGAAAACGGCATCACCTAATCAAAGAGGAACTATTCTTAAAACAGATTAAACTAAAAAAATGGAAAAGTAAAATCCCTCTAAAACTAGTTTTAGAGGGATTAAATACAATATTATTTTATCAAATAATCAGTCACTTTTTTCAGGACAATACATACATGTATCTTATTTCGCTTTCTTAACGAATATTTTTTCCTTAATTCTAGCTGATTTTCCTGTTCTTTCTCTTAAATAATAAATACGAGCTCTTCTTACAGAACCACTTTTTATTATTCTAATGCTTTCTAAAAAAGGAGAAGCAATTGGGAAAACTCTTTCAACACCCATACCACCAGAAACTTTTCTTACTGTGAATGTTTCGTTCACACCAGTATTTCTTCTTTGGATAACAGTTCCTTGAAAAACTTGAGTTCTCTCTTTGTTTCCTTCTTTAATTTTATATGATACTGCTATAGTATCCCCTGCTCCAAACATTGGAAGTTCGTGCGTTGGGTTCAAGTCTTGTTCTACGAATTTAATTGCGTCCATTTCTTATAGATTTATGCTCTGCAAAAGAGGAAGGCAAAAGTAGTACTTTCTCTTAAAACTACAACTTCTTATTTTGAATATTTTTTATGTAATTCAGGACGTCGCTCTTTTGTGCGTTCAATACTTTCATCATGCCTCCATTTTTCAATGCTTTTTAGGTCTCCAGAGCGCAATATAGCTGGAACTGTCCAATCTTTATATGCTGCAGGTCTTGTATATACAGGAGGAGCTATAAGGTTGTCTTGGAATGAATCGGTTAATGCTGAGGTTTCATCATTCAATACGCCGGGTAATAAACGAATAATACTGTCAGTAACCACTGCTGCTGCAAGTTCACCACCTGATAAGACATAATCTCCAATAGAAATTTCTCTTGTAATTAAATGTTGTCGAACTCTTTCGTCTACTCCTTTATAATGTCCACAAAGTAGAATCAGGTTTTTCTTTAAAGAAAGTCGATTGCTTATCGATTGATTAAGTTGCTCCCCATCTGGCGACATGTAGATTACTTCATCGTATTCTCGTTCTGCCTTTAAGGATGTAATGCAATTGTCTATTGGTTCAATACACATAACCATTCCAGCTCCGCCGCCATAAGCATAATCATCAACAGATTTTTGCTTATTCACCGAATAATCTCTTAAATTATGCAAATGAACTTCTGCTAAGCCTTTATCTTGAGCCCTTTTCAAAATAGAGGCAGAAAACGGACCTTGTAATAATTCTGGTAAAACTGTGATGATGTCGATCCGCATTTTTTATTATTATAAAACTACTCGCTTTTGCTCAAAATAAAATAAGACGAATAAATCAGCTTGCTTAATTTTGAAACTTTATGGGCAAAGGTAAAGTTGTTAAAGTAGGATTGATAATATTTGGACTATTATTTATAGTCGCTGCATATATTTTCTCTAATTATTATCAAAGAGTATTTCGATCTAACACTTCTGTTTCCGAAGCAAATCCTTATTTATATGTATACTCGGATTGGGATCGGTCTGACTTGATTGAGGCTATGGCCCAACAAGGAATACTGAAGGATACAGCTTCTTTTGTTTGGGTAGCAAACAAAAAACATTTTTTGACGCCAAAGGCAGGGAAGTATCGATTAAAAGACGGGATGAATAATAATGGCTTAGTTAATTTACTACGTTCAGGAAGCCAAGAGCCGGTGAGATTAACGTTTAACTCCATAAGAACACCCAAAGATCTTGCAGGGAAGATTGCGAAGCAAATAGAAGCAGATTCGACTGAATTGATACAAGCGATAAGCAGTGGAGAGATAGCAGCGAAGTACGGATTTAGTAGAAGTACATTCTTAACGCTTTTTATTCCGAACACCTATGAAGTTTATTGGGACATGTCTGCAGAAGAATTTATTCAACGGATGGCCAAGGAGTATAAGCGATTTTGGACAGTAGCTAGGCTTGCTAATGCAAAGAGATTAAAGTTAAGCCAATCGGAAGTAGGAATTTTAGCTTCCATCGTGCAAGCAGAACAATTAAGTAAGCCTTCAGAGCGCCCCAAGGTCGCAGGACTATACATTAATAGGATGCGAAAAAGAATGCGTCTAGAATCTGATCCTACCTTAATCTATGGAATTGGAGACTTTTCAATCAAAAGGGTATTGAATAAACATAAAGAAGTCAACTCTCCATATAACACCTATAAAAATGCAGGCTTACCACCTGGTCCAATCAATTTGCCTGAGATATCTTCTATAGATGCAGTTTTATATTATGAAAACCATGATTTTATTTTCATGTGTGCTAAACCTGATTTCTCAGGTTATCATGATTTTTCTAGGACATATTCTCAGCATAAAGTCTACGCAAATAGGTATCATAGAGAGTTGAACAAGAGAAAGATTATGAAGTAATTAAGGGCTTGAATCAGCTTAGTTTTACTTCGATCATTTTTTTTTACTTTTGTCGACCTATTTTAATGAAAGAGATATGTCGAAAATAAAGTTTGGAACAGATGGCTGGAGAGCCATTATAGCGAAAGATTACACAGTAGATAACGTAGCAAGAGTTTCGCAAGGAACTGCGGATTGGTTAATTGAAAATTTTGAAAATCCCACTTGTGTTATTGGACATGATTGTAGATATGCAGGTGAAATGTTTGCAGAAGCTAGCACTAAAGTATTAGCAGCAGCTGGGGTTAAAGTTTATTTAGCGAAAGGAGCGGTTTCAACACCAATGGTTTCTTTGGGTAATGTTAAGCTTTCAGCTTCTTTAGGAGTTGTGATTACAGCTTCTCATAATCCACCCTCTTACAATGGATTTAAGTTGAAAGGTCATTTTGGTGGCCCATTATTGCCAAAAGAAGTGCAAGAAGTTGAAGATTTAATTCCTGAAAGCACTTCTCTTGATTTGGATTCTATTAAGATGGAAGACTTGGTAGCTCAAGGCAAGGTTGAATATGTAGATTTAGAGCAATTTTATGTTGACCATGTTGAAGCTAATTTTGATATGAAATCAATTAGAGATTCAAAAATGAATTTTGCGTTTGATGCAATGTTTGGTGCAGGGCAGGATGTGATGAGAAGGTTATTGCCAGATTTAACATTTTTACACTGTGACCACAACCCCGGTTTCGAAGGACAAGCTCCGGAGCCAATTCATAGAAATTTAACTGAGTTTTCTGAATTATTAAACATTTCTGAAGGAGATTTAGATTGTGGATTAGCTGTTGATGGAGATGCAGATCGAATTGGATTGTACAATTCGAAAGGAGAGTTTATAGATTCTCATCACATTATTCTTTTGTTAATTAATTATTTATCGAAAGAAAAGAAGATGACAGGCAAAGTAGTTAATGCTTTTTCTGTTTCTCCAAAAATTAAAAAAATGTGTGATGCTTATGGTATAGACTATGAGGTGACTAAGATTGGATTCAAATACATTGCAGGTCACATGGTTTCTGAAGATGTTCTTGTCGGAGGAGAAGAGTCTGGTGGAATTGCTATTAAAGGACATATTCCGGAAAGAGATGGAATATGGATGGGCCTAGTAATTTGGGAATACATGGTGAAGTCAGGAAAGTCATTAGATGATTTAATTGCTGAGGTGTACGAAGTTGTTGGTGCGTTTAAATTTGAAAGAATTGACTTGCATTTAGAAGAAGCAGACAAGCAAAGAATTATGGAAACTTGTAAGGCAGATGGCTACAGTCAATTTGGATCTTACAAAGTAGAGCGAATAGAAAAAATTGATGGCTTTAAATTCTATTTTGAAAATGATGAATGGGTGATGATTCGTCCTTCAGGAACTGAGCCAGTATTAAGAACCTATGCTGAATCTACAACAACAGAGGGTGCATTTAAAATCTTAAAAGAAGTACACGAAACCATTAATGGTTAGTTGATATAAAACATTTTTATTGAACCCCTTTAAGAGTGATCTTGGAGGGGTTTTTTGGTTTACGATTTTTCTTAATTATTGCAGTAAGATCTGAGCAAGCATCTTTATCTGTAAACCTTAGTTCGATTATTATTTAGCTATGTTCTGGATTCTTAAGAAGAGCCGACTCAGGTTGTAAAATCAAACACCTTATCTATTAAATCACTAAGGATTAATTTAAATTTATTACGGAGCGAACTTGAAGATAGAGAATTGAATTATTAAGCTGTCAACAGAAAATAATCATGAACAGAAGGATATTTGATTCAAGAAAAGCTGAACAATTAAAAGCCTAACAATATTATTTGTTAGGCTTTTAAACTAATATCAAAATAGTATTAACCAATCATAATCAGAGTGCTCAAAAGTCTGTTGTTTTTATTTTTCCTTTAA
>JAESST010000172.1 GCA_016763995.1 Flavobacteriales bacterium
AAAGATCGACCTTGAAAACATGGGGACAAACTAAAGGGGTATGCAGGAAAAGAGTATAAGATGGTGGGGTGGTGGTGCAGGTACTGATGGGTTCGGGGTGAGAAATAATGGGGGAGTATATGGGGGATAGTGGGTGAAAACATGAGAGAGGATAGTGAGAGTGGATGTATCAAGAGTGGATCTTGTGGGTGTTGCGTGGTTAAATAAGCGATAACAGAGTTAAGTGTATCTCTATAAAATATGTTACTGTTTTACGACTAGAACGTACAAAAATTGAAAGACGTCGTTATGCGGACATACCCCACTACAGGGTACCTCCGGCCGATACCACCCGTATCTAGCTACTCACCAACATACTTAGTCTACAGAGAAGGACTAGAGCATATTGATAAGGAGTTTCGACACGGAAGGCGTGACTAACCTCCACTTTCCCCGACTGACAAAGCTACTAGATACACTTACTTTGTTCGGTGTATGCAGCTGAGCCTTGGGGTGGGTTGGGAGATTGACACCACACACTGTGCTACATCCTCGAGGGGATATACGGTCTGTTGTGTGGTGGTTTAGCTATGGCAGGTTTTGTAATTAGTGCTGTTTGCTGTTTTCTCCTTACGATATAGGGTACGTTAACAGAGGCCGGTACAGGTCTAGTAATTCTCTACAGACGTGGAGAAGGACAAGACAAGATTAGCATGTTATTGGGGAGGATGAATTATGATTATTAAGCTGAGGTGATAAGGTGGGAGGAAGAAGAAGATAGAAGAAAGAAAGAAGAAGAGAGGATGAGATGAAGAAGGAGTAGGTCGAAGAGTGACAGCGGAAGATAGGTGCAAAGTATAGGGAGAGGGTTGATAAGTGACATTGAAAGATAGGTGAGAAAGAGGGAGAGAGAGTGGAAAAGTGACATAGAAAAAGGCAGAAAAATTATAAGGGAGAGAGAGAGACAAGCAGAGCAGAGAACTAGGGGTGAGATTGAGGGAGGATGGGTTAAGGTAAGAGGATTATAGGCAGGGCAGAGGCAAGGTCAAGGGTTTAGGGTAGTGTTTTGGTGGAGGATTAAAGGCGAGGTGATGGGTTTACAGGCTGTGTTTTCAGGGTGTGTTTCGGTGAGGTGCAAGGGTTTAGGTCTATGAAAGTATATGGAGGTAAATCACAAGAGTGTCTGGGTTTGAAAATTGGAAAGATTTCAGGGAAAAGGGCAGGGCGGATGATGGGTTCGGGAGGCATTTAGCTAGGTGACTTAGAAGGAGATGATGGGGAAATGAGGCTAGAGAATTAGGAAGGAATAGAGGGCAAAGGAAGAAAAAGCAGTACAGGGATCAGTGGGTCGGATGGTGATGGTGATGGGGGAATAGTGAGAATTGATAGGCAGGATGAAGGAGTGATGATGGGTTTATAGGCTGTGTTTACAGGGTGTATTTCGGAGGGGTACAAGGGTTTAGGTCTATGAAAGTAGATGGAGGTAAATCACAAGAGTGTCTGAGTTTGAAAATTGGAAAGATTTGAGGGAAAAGGGCAGGGCGGAGGATGGGTTCGGGAGGCATTTAGCTAGGTGACTTAGAAGGAGATGATGGGGAGATGAGGCTTAAAAACTAGGTGGGAATAATGGGCGAGGGGAGAAAAAAGCGTATAGAAAACAGTAGGTTGGATGAAGGGAGTGGTGGAGAAATAGGCAGAATAGCTAGGCAGGATAAAGGAGGGTGATGGCTATAATACACCTGATGCGTTAGGCAGATTTATACTAGTTTTGCGTCTTGGCCGGCCAGAAAGTTTATGGGAGGAAAAAACAAGAGTGTCTGGGTTTGAAAATCGGATGGATTTCAGGGGAAGCGGCAAGGGTGGGGGTTGGGTGAGGACAGATATTATATAAGGGCTGGGCAAGGGAAGAGTGGATAATCAGGCAGTATAATGGTAAGGGTTCAGAGGGGAACGACAAGGAAAAACACAGAGAGCGGAGAAGGGTCGGAAGGAAAAAATGGAAGAAAAATAGGGGAACCAAAGGCATGGAAAAGAGAGGCGCACAGGACAGGGCTAAGCATGGGATTAGGAAAGGATAAATTAGAGAGACATTCAAGAACACAGAGGCAAAAAGCTAGAGAAGTAAATAGGGCGAAGAAGGAAAAGGCTAGATAAAAGGTGGAGGATTAGAGTGTGGTGATGTGGATCAGGAGCAGGGATTGGTGGTGCAGGATAAAGGAGGAAGATGAAGGTTGAGGAGAGGAATAATAGGGGAGAGAAGACGAATGAGGATGTTGGTAGAAGGAGCGACTAGAGACAGAGCAAAGAAGGCAGGAAGAGCACGAGGAGCACTAGCAAAGGAGATGGGAGGAAGGATAACGTTCTGGAAGAAGGTGAAGAGAAGAAGCAGAGAGAAGAGAAGAAGAACAAGGAGAGCCATACCGATGGGCTTGGAAGGAATGGAACGGAGGATGGAGTAGAGGAGAAGGAAGTACTATTCGGGAACAATATGAGGAGGAGTCTGAGCAGGGTTACAAGGAATATAGTTATCAGCGTGGGAGAAGACAACAGGGAAGCAGAGAGAGGCAAGAAGAAGTAGGGAGAAGGAGAATGAGGCAAGAGAGAAGTCACGAGCAGCAGCAATAGGGTTAAGAGGCAGTGAGTTAAGAAGGGAAGGAAGAAGGAAGAGCTTAGCAGATGACTGGTCAAGGTGGAGGAAGGCAAGATGAGCAAGGGTGAGGCCAAGAGTAGCGAAAGGAAGGAGGAAATGGAGAAGAAGGATACGCTGGAGAGTACGAAGAGAAGGTGAAGAGGAAGACTAGAAGATGAAGAGAAGATCAGGACCAAGAGCAGGAATGACAGTGAGCATAGAAGTAATGACAACAAGAGCCTAGAAACTCATCTGAGACTAGAGGCAAACATAGCCAGTGAAAGCAGCACCATAAAGGAGGATAAGAAGAAGAGAACCAGTAAGAAGAAGAGGCAAGGAAGAAAGAAGAAGAGGTGAATAGAAGAAGTGGCGAGCAAGGTGAAGGTAAGTCTAGAGCATGAACTAAGAAGCACCAGTAGCATGAATAAGACGAACAGCAAAGCCAGAAGAGAGATCACGCATGATGAGTTCAATGGAGAGGAAAGGAAGAGCAGAAGAGTAGCAGGAGAAGAGAAGCAGACCAGTGAGGAGCTGGCTAGCAAGGATAAGAATAGCCTGAGAGCCAATGTTAAAGGGTCAGCTAAGAGTAGAAGGAGAAGAGTAAAGAACAGAAGAGAGTATTAGAGAGTTGCGAGGTGAGAGAGTAGAGAGTAGAGCTGGACAGAGCGAGCGATGGAGTATGAGAGGCATGTGCACCAGAGAGTAAGAGGAAGGAGAGTGTGGAGTAGAGCAGGAAAGAGATTGAGAGAAGGGACGTGTACTTAGGAGGAAGGATGAAGGTGGAGAGGGCATAGAGGGTAATGGGGTCTTGAGTGAACAAGGTAAGGGCTGTGGGTGATGGAGTCGAGGGAATAGAGGATGAGGAAGGATAAGGCAAGGTAGGAGGACATGACTCCCAGGTGAGCAGAGCTGACAAGGGAGGGGGTTGCGAACAGAGGGATGATAGTAGGCGGTGTCATGGACTCGGGGTGCTAGGCTGAGGCAGAGCAGGGAGCGTCATAGGTAGATAAGAGAGGGTCATGACGTGTGTAGTAGAGAGAACTCTAACCGCGAGAGTGAGAGACGCAGGGAGGAAGACCATAAGGAGTATACAGTAGGAGGGAATAAGAGCGAAGGAGTGTGAGGAAAGGAGAAGGGTGATCGGAAAGAGAGAGTGGAGAGGAGAGGATATAAGAGAGAGTTGGTAGCAGAGTAGAGAAAGAAGTATCAGAAGAGAGTATAAGGGTGAGATAGAGTAGGAGAGAGTAATAGCAAGAGAGGAGAGGGAAGGGAAGGAGGCACACACAGTAGAGAGTGTGACAGATAGGCACTTAGGGTGAAGGAGACAAGGATGAGTAGGAGGTGCAGATGTCGTAGAGAAGAGAACGGAGGAGGTAGAAGCCAAGACAGGGGGAGTATGAGTAGGCCAAGGAGTAGACAGGGTGAGAGCTGTGAGTAGAAGAAGAGAAAGTAAAGGAGAGGCGTGGACAAGGCTTGAGCAGAGAGCAAAGGGCAGAGGATGAGGATAACTACCAAAGCGAAGGTAAAGGAGGGAAGCAGGAGAAGTAGGAACAGGAAAAGAAGGAATAAAGGACAGAGAAGCAGACAAGCGTGGAGCAGGAGAGAAGAGTAAGGAGAATGAAGGAGAGGGTTGATAAGGTAATGATAGGATATAAGATTAGGAGAATAGAAGTAGGAGAGTATTGGGAGATCTACAGTTAATCTGTTAACTGTAACCGTGCGTCGCGTTAGCGTATACAGAGGAGAGAGGAGAGAGTGGGGAGCGCGGGCGGACAGTATGTAGAGCGGCGAGGAGGGCAGAGAGGAGAAGAAAGGTGAGCCGCCGAGGGAGAAAGGGGAGGCCGTATGAGAGGGAGAAATAGTAGAGAGAGGAGATAAGGAGCGAGGACCCAGCAAGGAGTAAAGATAAAGATAGTGAAAAGAGGGATGTGATGGTGAGGGTGAAGGGAAGAGGCTGCGTACGGGATCGTAGGAGGTGAAGATGGGGTGTGTGTGTGTATTGTACAGCAGAGCCGTGAGGCACTAGCATGAGTGTGTTCCTAATACACTTTTTGTTACATACTAGCTTAAATAAATACTGTACCTACACACTAGGAGAGAAGAGTAAGAGAGAAGAGGAAGAGTAAGAGAGAAGAGGAAGAGATGGGTGGGATCAGCAAGGAGGAGCAAGCGAGGGCGGAAGAGCCGTTAGTCAGTGTGGGGTTATCTTGGGAGTAGCAGGAGTAGCAGGAGAGAGGTCCGAGATGGAGAGGAGGATAAGCAATAGGCAGAAGAAGCGTGAGGGTGTAGAGTGCGAGCCCGTGTAGAGACAAGGAGTAGGTAGAAGGAGGAGAGGAATAGGTAGAGTTAGGAGGCAGAAGGGAGGCCTGAGTGAGAGAGTAGGAGTGAACAAGGAGGGCAAGAGAAGAGCGAGGAGCCACAGCGAGAGGTGTTACCGATAGTAGTATCTGGCACAACTGGTTGATAGCTGAAAGAGGAGGGAGACAAAGATGGAGATAGGGCAACCCCCACAGAGGAAAGAGAAGAGTATGAGAGAAGGTAAGAGAAGGAGAGTAGTGCGGGGGAGGTCGTGGAGGCAAGGAGGTATGAGACTATGGGTTAAAGGGAAGGTTAAGAGACGGAAAGAAGAAGAAGAGGACTCAAGAAGAAGAGAGAGAGAGCAGACAGACTAGAAGAACAGGGCAGAAAGAGAAGAAGACAGATGAGAGGAAGACAGAGCCAGGGAAAGAAAGAGCTCAGCATCAAAGAGAAGGAAGCATAGAGCAGGAAGGAAGAAGGCAAGAGATAGAGGAGGTAAAGGAAAAGGAAGTAAGCCAGAGTCGCAGGTGAGAGGAGACATAGTGCTGATAGAGGAAGGAGCAAGTTCAGGAAGAATAAGGAGAACAGAGCAGAGTAGAGCAAGAAAGAGAGATAAGGTGAGAGAGAGTATTAAGGAGAGATAAGGAGGAAAGAGCAGAGAGGGAAATAGAGAGCAGTGAGAAGGAATACTCAGAAAGAGTCAACAAGGTGCCAGTAAGTGAGGCCGAAGAGAGGATAAGGAGAAGAAGAATGTGACAGGGATAGAGACAAGGACAGGAGGAGAAGGAAGAGAAGACCAATAACAACATGAGAGCCATGGAGAGAAGTAAGAGAGAAGAAGTAAGACTAGAGAGGAGTGAAGAAAGATGTGGGAGTGTCAAAGGAGTACTCGAGGAACTGAGAATGAAGGAAGGAAGCACCAGCAAGAGTAGAGAACAAGGAAGCAGCAGCAGCAGTGAGAGAAGAGCAGAGACAAGCCAGGTTGGAGAAGAAGCCAGAGCCAAAGAGAAGACAGGAAGCAGTGTAGAGATCAGCAAGAGCAGGAACAGCACCAAGAGGAAGAAGAGGAGCAGTGAAGATAGAGGCGCCAAGAGGAAGAAGAGAAGCAGACAGAGATAAGGATAGAGATGAGTCAGTAATAGAGGAAGGAGCAAAGAAGGAAGGAAGAGATAGAGCAGATGAAGGAGGAGATACAGGAGAACCAGGAGAGAGGCCAGAGATAGTATTCCAAGAAGTGCAACCATAAACAGTGAAGAAGAAGAGAGACTCAACAAGGCAGATAAGAAGAAGACCACGACCAGGAGAGAGATGAGCTTCAAGTGAGGAAGTCTCAAGAGTCTGCTGTTCCTGGAAAGAGAGAGCAGCAGAGGCAAAGCCAAGACCACAAAGAAGAAGAAGAAGAAGATAAGGCAGAGGTAGACGATGGAAGGAAGCAATAATGAGGATAAGAAGAAGCCAAGTAGAAGAAGCGATACCAAGAGTAGGATCAGACTTGTAGAGAGGCGAGGGGAACAAAGAAGGAGAAGCGTGAGTATAAGAAGGAGCAGAGAGGATTAGGTGAACATAGAAGAGGTAGATGCAGAGTAGAGTATAGAACATGGGAATAGGAAATAGAGTAGAGATATATATAGAGGCAAGCGAGGGATAGGTAAGAGTGTTAAAGAAGAAGAGGGATGTAGGTAAGAGATAGAAGGAGAGGATAGAGAGACAACTAGGCAAAGCGAAGAGAGGAATCAAGGCGAGAACGAGGAA
>JAESST010000173.1 GCA_016763995.1 Flavobacteriales bacterium
CGCGTGCCGGGGGCTGGCGGCAAACGCCATAGCACCCGGTACCTGTACCGCAACCCCAAGGGCGACATCAGCGCCGAACGCTGGGAGATCCATGGCGCCGGTCATGCCTGGGCCGGCGGGTCGGCAAGCGGATCCTATACGGACCAATCCGGTCCGAATGCCACGGCCGAGATGCTGCGGCCACTCACCGCCTTTCACAATCTCAAGGCTTACAATCAGGACGATCTCAATAACACCGACACGCCTGATGCTGAACATCCCGTTATCCTGCACCACCCGGATACAGGACGCGAAATCCTGTATGTGAACCGTTCTAACACGCGGCGTATTGCGGACCTACCAGGCGATGAAAGCGATGACCTATTGAATCAGCTTTACGCCCATCAAACGCAAGCAGAATTTGTATACGACCATCAGTGGCAGGTAGGTGACTTTGTGGTATTTGACACATTGGGCACCCAGCATCGTCGCCTGGCCTTTGACCCATCGGAGCGCCGTATCATGCGCCAGCTCAGCACAATGTGGACTACCCCAACCAATACACAAGGTCGCCCCGCAATAGGAGAATAAGATGGATATCGGCCTGCTCTTTCCGTTTCGCAATCCGCCGGAGTGGCGCAAACCCTTTGCGCAATTCTATGCTGAGCAATTACGTCAGACCCAGGTTGCCGAACAGCTTGGCTATGACACCATCTGGCTGACCGAGCATCATTTTGCTGAGGACGGCTATTCGCCCTCGCTGCTGCCGATTGCCAGCGCAATTGCCACAATGACCAGCCGGGTGCGAATTGGCACTTATTTGCTGTTGCCGCCGCTGCACAATGCGCTTCGGGTTGCAGAGGATGCAGCGACCGTGGATCTTATTTCCAATGGGCGTTTTGATCTGGGCGTCGGGCAGAGCTATGCGGTAGGTGAGTTTGAGGCCTTTGGCATTGAGCGAAAGCATCGCGGATCATTGATTGAGGAAGGGGTAGAGGTCATTCGCGGTCTATGGTCGCAGGACGAGTTTTCCTATCAGGGCAAGCATTATGATTTCAAGAATATCACGATGGTCCCCAAACCGGCGCAAACCCCGCCGCCTCTCTGGATAGGGGCTGGCGCGAAGGTGGCGGTGGAACGTGCGGCGCGTCTGGGCTGTCATTATCTCGGCATGTCCAGTCCTGGTTCAACGCAAATTTATGATGCCGCGCTGCGCGCCAATGGGCGTGACCCGAAAGATTTTAACGCGGCGCAATTGCGCTTTGTCTATGTCGCGCCCAGCCATGATCAGGCCTGGGAGGACGCAGGCGCTCATTTACATTACATGCTGACCTGGTATGGCCGCTGGCTATCGGAGGCCAATGATTTTCCCGGAGCAGCACAGATGGCCAGCACGCCCTCCATTGCGGAATTACGCGCGCTCTCGCAAAAGAGTTAAAGTACCTCCGGCAGAGCCGGAGGCTTATTAGAGTACGCCCTCAAAGGGCTTTTGTTGCGCCCAAGGCGCTATAATCCAAGGCCCATCTGGTCTCGTCGTATATCTGCCTGCTCTTGATGACGAATATACTCCCTGACCATTTCTTCGTCCAAACCCACTGTAGAAACATAGTAACCTCGGGCCCAAAAGTGCTCCCCAGTGAAATTCCGCTGCTTCCCTTTAAAACGTCTCGCTATAGTAATTGCACTCTTTCCTTTCAAGTAACCAACGACGTTTGACACTGCATACTTCGGCGGAATGCTAATACAGATATGCACGTGATCAGCCATCAAATGCCCTTCTTCTATCCGGCACTCCTTCCGCTGGGCCAGTTCATGCAATATCTCGCCTAGCCCTCGTCTTAGCTCACCGTATATCAACTTCCTTCTACGCTTCGGTATAAAGACAATGTGGTATTTACAATCCCACCGTGTATGGGCCAAACTCTTAAAGTCTCTACCCAAGGCACTCGCTACGCTCATGGGGCACACTGTCATAGGTCTTCCTTTCGTTTCGTAGTAGAAACAAAAGAATAAGCGACCGTAGCATCGGTCAAACCTATTCGAGTCCCCCCGGCATAGCCGGGGGTTTACCTAATGATTAATTACTAGAAGGTCAGAACTCAGCCCTTTACTATAATAACAGCGCGAGAAATTTTAATGAAACCAGTATTCAATGTGAATTGGCGAGCAAGCATTTTGATCAAAAGTGCCGGGGCAATTGTCAGTTTATGGTTGATAACCCTGATTGCGTTCCCCAAAAATGATGCTCTTACGACGATTACCCAATGTATGCCCCCTAGTACCAACCCTGAAATGGTTTTCATCCCGGGCGGTGGCTTCATCATGGGTTCGGCGCACGAACGTTCTGAAGAAAAACCTCCAATAGAAGTGAAAGTTGGCGATTTCTGGATCAGTAAAACTGAAATTACTAATGGACAATTTCAGACTTTCGTAGCAGCAACCGGCTATACGACGTTGGCTGAACGAGTACCCGACCCTTCTAACGAAACCATCCCCCCAGACCAAAGAATCCCTGGTTCTGTGGTATTTATTCCCCCTGTAAACCAAGTAGTAGACAGCCACATGCTATCGTGGTGGCGATTCATAGCTGGTGCAAATTGGCGCCATCCAGAAGGACCTAACTCGGATATCACATCACGAAAATCCCATCCGGTGGTTCATATAGCCTACGAAGATGCGTTAGCCTACGCGCGCTGGCAAGGGTGCGACCTACCCACCGAGGAGCAGTTCGAGTACGTAGCGCGAGGGGGGCTTGAAAACAAGCGATTTGCCTGGGGAGATAAATTTGTTCCGGAAGGTAAACACATGGCAAACACGTGGCAAGGACTATTTCCTTTCAAAAATAATGGTAAGGACGGGCATCTGACCTCTGCGCCTGTGGCTTGCTTTCCAACCAACCAATATGGCCTTTATGACCTAATCGGTAATGTCTGGGAGTGGACGACTCGACCCTACTACCCCTCCCATCGAACCATAGCGGCCGCGTCCTCATATGGTTACGACCCTCACCAGCCAGGTTTGCCCGTGAAAGTCATCAAAGGCGGTTCTTTCCTTTGCGCGCCCAACTACTGTGCGCGCTACCGACCAGCTGCCCGCCAGGCCCAGGATGTTGGTTTGGGCGCCTCCCATATTGGCTTTAGAATAATATCGAACAAAACACCTACCACGGGAAAATAGATGCCCCTGCCCATGCGGGCGAA
>JAESST010000174.1 GCA_016763995.1 Flavobacteriales bacterium
ACTTGAATATTGATGATATTCTACCCAGTCTTTCGGAAAACGAAAAATCAGCTAGAATTATTGATTTGTTGAAATCAAGGTCAGGAGTTTATCACGATGCTGCCGCAAACTCAAGTGGAATGGTTTCAAACAGACCCAAAAGAGACGAATTTATACCGAATGAAAACTATTTTTATAATAATCGGGATTTTAACGTTTTGGGAGCAATTCTAGAACAAGTCACAGGAAAAAGTGTGTTTGAACTTTTTAAAACTGAAATTGCCTATCCAATTGCGATGAATGACTATTTAGGTAAATACTCCAAAATTGATGGTGAAGATGAAAATGCAAGCATTCCTTACCTAGATGGTTTTTATCAATATGAAAAGAGCAAATCAAATTACCCAGCTTATCATTTTAGGCTTTCAGCCAGAGATATGGCTAAATTCGGACAACTATATCTCAACAATGGCAATTGGAATGGAAAGCAGATAATTCCAAAATCTTGGATTGAAGTAAGTACAAAAGCCTATTCTATAACAAATCCAAGATATGGAATAGGTTATGGAATGCTGTGGTTTATTCTTATGGAAAATGAGTTTAGAAAAAGTTCATCTTTTTACCATACCGGCACCAATGTGCATATGTTAGGAATATATCCTTCATCCAAAGTTGTTTTAGTTCATAGAGTGGATACAGAAAAAAAATACACATTTAACCAAAATGATTTTTATAAAATGATCGAATTGGTTTGGGATTCAAAAGTAGAATAAAAAAAAAGCTACACATCGGGTAGATGGCTCCAACTAATTTGGGTTATTACACAGACTCATGTTGGCAATAATTAGGAATGAAGGAACTACTAAAAAATATATTGCCTGTTGAAAGAGTTGACGAACTAATTTCGATTGGAGAAATTAAAGCTATAAATTTAGGTCAGTATTTTATTCGAGAAGGAGAAATTCCAAGAAAAATGGCTTTTGTTATTTCAGGACTTTTTCGATATGTCTATATCAATAAGAAAGGTATTGAATATACAAAAGGTATTATAACTGAAAATAATTTTATTACTTCTTATTCGGCAATGATATCCAAATCTAGCTCTTACTTTTTTATTGAAGCCATAGAGAACTCTGTAATCTTGGAAATACCCTACGAAAAATGGAAATCTCTTATAGAAACAGATGATTTTTGGGTAAAATTCTTGCTTACACTTATTGAAAAAGGATTCTCTATAAAAGAAAAAAGAGAAAGAGATTTACTTTTACTCAATGCGGAAACTAGATATATGAATTTTCTGAAAGAATTGCCTTTAATGGAAAAAGGATAAAACAAACAATTATAGCCTCTTATCTTGGAATACAACCTGAAACTTTAAGTATAATTAGAAAAAAAATGATGACTTGACTTAGGTCAATGCATAGAGAAATCATTCAATTTACTTTTGTGTTATTATAAATAGCAAAAAGTAAATAAGATGAATTTAACAAATAATACAATCCTCATTACTGGAGGTAGTTCTGGAATTGGACTTGAACTTAGTCAACGACTTCTTAAAAAAGGGAACAAGATAATTATCTGTAGTAGGTCAGAAGAAAAACTACTTGAAGTAAAAAAAAAATAATCCTGAAATAGAAATATTTCAATGTGATATATCTGACCAAAAGCAATGCCTTCATTTAGTCAATTGGATACAAGAAAATCATAGCAAATTAAATATTTTGGTCAATAATGCAGCAATTGTACATATATCTCAGTTTTTAGATGATGATGACATTATTAAAAAAGCAGAAATAGAAATTAATACCAACTTTATTAGTCCCATAAGGTTAATTAAACTTTTAAGTCCAATTATTCAAAAAAATAAGAATCCTACTTTGATAAATATTACAACAGGATTAATCTATGTTCCAAGGTCTGTTTATCCGTTTTACAATTCTACCAAAGCAGCACTACATTCTTTCACTCAAATATTGAGATTGCAACTAAGTAAAACCAAATTTAAAGTAATTGAAGTTATGTTTCCGGCAGTAAAAACGCCCTGGCACAATGGAACCCCACCAAAAATTGCGATTACACCAGAAAAGGCAGTTGATGAAATGATTAAAGGTTTAGAAAATGGTAAAACTGAAATAAAAGTAGCAAAGGCTAAATTATTGTATTTAATATCTCGTATTGCTCCAAAATTTGCACTAAAGAAGATAAATAGTTTGGAAGATGAATAATGATAATATACACACATATTCAGCTGAAAAATCTTCTAAGCTAGATAATCGATTTAGACGTCTGCTACAGAACCCTCACAAAATATTAAGCCCATTCATTAGTAAAGGAATGACAATTGTTGACTTAGGTTGTAGCCCTGGTTTCTTTACTATTCCAATGGCAGAAATTACGAGAGAAAATGGTCAAGTAATAGCAGTAGATATACAAGCTGAAATGTTAGATATTCTTCAACGAAAACTATCTGTACAAAATGTAAATAACGTCAAATTAATAAACAGTTCTAATCAATCTTTTAATAAAAAAAAAGATTTTGTTTTATGTGCATATGTCATACATGAACTACCAAACAAAAAATAATGGCTTAACACACTATATAACAGTTTAAAAAGCCAAGGATACATGTTAATAATTGAACCAAATATTATCGTCTCTAAAAAAGAATTTAAGAAAACTGTGGAATTAATTTTGAGTATCGGTTTTGAATTAATTGAAGAACCACGAATATTTTTTAGCAAGGCTATCCTTTTAAGAAAAAAGCATCATGGGGTTTAGTCAGATTGTAATAAATAAACTTACTAATAAAGTCTTTGCTAATGCTAAAAACGAAATCGAAAAAACATCCATCATGCTGTATTTAAATAGAATAGTTTAAAAAACAAACTACTATGGACTGAAAGTTCCATAGTTTTCATTCAAAGCAACTAGAAATCGATGAGCTCATTAACCCTCAGTTATAATTGCATCTTCTGAGTTATCAGATGGCTTTCTATGGTGCTCTAGATATTCATTTAGCATTTCATCTATTATATTACCTGTACTCCAACATCCATACCCAATAGCCCAAAATTGAGGACCCCAATAGCGCTTTTTTAAGTGAGGGAATTCTTCTTGTAACTTACGAGAATTTCTACCTTTTATCCTCTTCACCAAATTACTTATACTTTTTGATGTAAAATATTCCATATGCATATGAACATGTTCTTTAGAGACTAACTCCTTTAGTATCTCAACATCTTCCGAAACACATATTTGTCGAAGAGATTCGCAACAGCAGTGCTGTCATTCTCCATCTAATATTTTATAACAATACTTCGTACTCCAAACTATATGAGCAGTTAACCGCAATAAACCACGACCATTATTGCGTTGTTCTGACACTAAACAAGACTAATATTTTTAGAAGCTAATGCAAGGTGCATTAAAAGTGCATAATTTTAACTCTTTTCGAGACCAATAAAAGTTTTGGCTAAGTGCTAATTTAAAAGTTCAGTTCTTTTAAACCCCGTACTACGCATATCCAACCCCTTGGCAATAATCTAAGAAACAATCTACCAGAAAAATGAAGGACATATTTGACAAAACCATTTCGAATGAAATTATTGAGCGAATTAACTTGCTAACTCCTAATACTAAACGGAAATGGGGAAAAATGACAGTTGACCAAATGTTAGCTCATTGTAATGTTACATATGAACTTATCTATGACAACAAACACCCAAAACCAAAAGGCTTAAAAAAATGGATACTAAAAACAATTGTGAAAAATTTCGTTGTAAGCAAAAAAACATACAAAAGAAATGGTCGAACAGCAGCTCAATTTCTTGTAAGGAATGTAAAAGATTTTAAAAAAGAAAAAGAACGACTAATTTCTTACATCATAAAAACACAAAAATTAGGAAGTGATTATTTTGACAATAAAGAAAGTCATTCTTTTGGAAATTTGACTATAACGGAATGGAATAATATGATTTACAAACACCTTACCCACCATTTAAACCAATTTGGAGTATGACCAAAAAAGAAGAACGTTATATTTCAATCGAACAAAAACGATCAATGAAAGAATAAATTCAAGCATCTTTTGACAATTTGGATAATTTGACTGGGTATACAAAACTAGCAATGAGATACCTGAGTGAAAAACAAAACCCAACGACCAACAATGACTATAGATAAAAAAAAATCACAATTGAAAAAATTTCTGTCAGGTATCTTTGAAATAAACGATGAAATTTTAAATGAATACATCTCACACTGGGCAGAATATTCAGTACCAAAAAAAACTATAATGACTG
>JAESST010000175.1 GCA_016763995.1 Flavobacteriales bacterium
CCTAAATACTTAGAAGTATCATTAGCCCCACAGTTAGATCTTACATACACATCAAAGGTTGATCCTTGTGCTAAACCTGAAATTGTAAAAGTTGCTGTTGCTGAACTACCCGTAGTTCCTGATCCAAGTATAAAACCGGTAGGACCATATTCGTAATCAATAGTACCTGCACCGCCAGTAGCAGTAACATCAATAGATGTAAGTGTTGCATTTGAAATAGCGATAGAAGTTGGTGCCGCAGCTGTAACAACAACAACGGTAATTGTATCATTTACATTAGATGTATCCGCAACTCCGTTTGGATTAGAAGTATATACCTTTACAGTATTACTCCCTGTAATAAATGGTGCTGTTCCAAGCAATAATTGCGCTGAACTAGCAGACAAACCACCTAATGTATCTAACAACATTGTATAATTAACAACTGGCTGAGGAACTCCGTTTACTTCCCAGTTAACATCTACCGAGTTCAACTGATTTGTTCCACTATTTCTAATGGTAGCATAAACATCATTCATTCCAGCACAAAAAACTCTCGGAGAGTCCACTGAAGTAGTTGCTGCATCATCTGGCCCTGTAAGAGGAGCATATTCAAGCTTTACTTGACCTCCACTACATGGTGTACATAAAGTTACACTCACAGTTGTTTGTGGGGTGACAGTAAACGTGATAATCCCATCAGCAGCCCAGCTAGTTAAATCAGCTATAGAAGCAGGAAATGAAATTGAATCTAAAGTAGCTTTACATTGATCTGCAAATATTCCAGAAGGAATTGTTTGACCAACTTTGACTCCATTCTCATCAAAAATTTCTAAAAATTCAGTAGCATTATCAATATCACCTTGATATATCAAGGTGACCGTTCCTGCACTTGCAGGTGATGGTACTGAATTAAATGTTCCCGTAATTGATGATCCCGAAGGAGCCGGAAAACAGGTTAAAGTTGACCTACCAGAATACTGTGCATAACTTATTGAAGCTGCGAACAATATCAAAAAAGTCAGAAGGTTAATTTTCTTCATATCTTATAATTTGTTGGTTAATGATTTTTCAGGCAGGAAATTACGCAAAATTGTTTATTTCATCCCATTAATGATGTGTTTAACTTAAACTAAAAAAGGGATAAAGACGTCGTCTTTATCCCTTTTTTTATTGGAATTTTTAAATTTAGCTTTTCACCACCTTCTGAACGATAGTTCCCTTATCTGTTTCAATTTTTACAAAATAAACTCCTTTCGCCAATTCACTCATATCAATTTGCTGAGTTAACTTCCCAAAGGTTACGTTCTCAAATAGCTGAATTAACTGACCTTCCGTAGAGAATAGCTTAATATCTCCATTAAAATTATCTAGCGATTCATGTGTAATTGTTAAGACTTCTGATACAGGATTTGGGAATATTCCAAATTCCTGTCTCAATTCAAAATTCTCAATACTTACAATACAATCATCCTCAATCCTTATAATTACAGTATCAACACTTTCACAGGTTGAATCAGTTTTTACAAAGACCGCAATTTTATAGGTAGAATCTAACTTCATCAACCACGGGTCAATTGCTAATGTTTGAGTAGCGATTGGTAATACTTGTGTATTTGTATTATCGTATGCATCAATAAAGGTCCATACATACTCTGCAGTTCTTGCCGAATCGGATCCTGCATCTAAAATAAGACCACTAGTATATAAATCGCCATTAACATCATCACACAATACAAGCGTATCTCCTGTAGGTGTTGCCGGATGTAAATTCACCGGAATTGGTTTCGAAATCACTCTCGTAATTGCAGCTGCACTATCTGACACACAATACAAACCATTCACTCCAACATTTGCTACCCCAGGAATATGAACAATAGATCTAGCATAAACCGTAGCCGTCTCTGCTAAACGAGGAGAGGCGTATGTGAAATCCGGAGCAAAATTTGTTGTAAAGAGTCGAGGAGAAGATTTACTCTTTCCATCATAATAACTTATATCTGTAATTGTCGGTAAAGGAGCCGGAACTTGAACCTTAAATTCATCTGGACCTGAGCAGCAAAACACCTTCCTCCTGCAGCACCTGAAGGTTTCCATGGTGCAAAAATTTCCACTCTAACATCGTTCGTCGTCTCATCTATTCCTTCGCTGAATAGCAATTCTACGCATATTCTGGATCTCAATAAATGAACCGTATCTAAGCGTGGGAAATAATCTTTTCTATTAATTGGATCAGTAGCTCCTAATTGCCATGCAAGAGGATTAGCTTCATTAATAATATTTAATTCCTCCCACTGGAGCTTTCCAAAGTGATTTCTTACACTCACTCTAAGGAATGAATCTTTACAAAGAGAATCATTCGGGAATAAACTTACAATTTGCCCTGTTTTCCTTTGTGATTTTATATAAACTGGTTGACTAGGCAATATATCATTGTCAACAATAAAGTCTCCAGTTATGTGTGAAGTAACTTGAAATGAGTAGAACCTTCCTGTATCTGACATATCAAAGGTAGAATCAAATTTAATGACCACAATAGAATCTCTAGGCACTGGGTAAATGTTTCCATCGGCAGCCTTCCACAGGTTGGCTGTTACCACTTGTCTTAGCGTAGCAAGTACTTCAAAGCCATTGCCTGTATCCTTACGAACAACAGCGTCTAGTATTAAGGTATCTGTATCAAAATTCAGAGAATCTGATCCACTATTTTTAATGCTAACTTCAAGCGGATTTTTTTCAGCATAACAACTAGCAGTATCGCTTGTTGGATTCGCCAAGCCCACAATAGCAACATCTATTGCATTTGCATCGTATACCGAGATGTCGTCTATTGC
This sequence comes from Flavobacteriales bacterium, assembly GCA_016763995.1. Taxonomy (GTDB): domain Bacteria; phylum Bacteroidota; class Bacteroidia; order Flavobacteriales_E; family Vicingaceae; genus NORP294. The sequence continues at coordinate 2,814 of JAESST010000175.1, forward strand.
CATATGGCTAAATCTTCCGCCTCTTGTACTAAGAAAACGATATCTTATAAACTTCCCTATATAGGCGTCCAAATTTATTATTCTAGATAACCAAGGTGTTCTAGGGTTAGATGATTGACGTGGTTCTTGACCAATTAATGCATCCACTCTTACCCAGCCATTGTCGTCATTAATTTCTAAATATAGATTCCCCATTTCAAAGCCAAACATATGGTACCAGTACTTTAACTCTGGTCTCATTGTTCCAGTCAAATCAATACAAGGAGATTGTGCGACAATTACATCTCCATTTTCTCCTGCACCTGCTTGAGAAACCAAGTAAAATCCGGTTGTATCAATTGGTCCTTTTGTATGGTCCAATGCGGGTCCTGATACTCCAGAAAATAATGGGTCAGAGCCTTGGTTTATTATCCACGTATACACCGTAGGATTATCAATTGCTGAGAATTGCAAGCCATTTGTTCTGTCTGGTAAAGCCTCAAACGTAATCACATATGGAAGACTTCTAGCTCCGGGATGTCGAATAAAATAGTCTAATCTCTTATTATCTTCCAGATCAACATCTCCATCTAA
>JAESST010000176.1 GCA_016763995.1 Flavobacteriales bacterium
CATTCTGAAAGAAAATTAAATCCCATCGGGAATTAGGCATCGGTTAGGCCTAATCTCTCACGCATTTCAGAAATGCTTGTGCCTTTTTTGCCAGAAGCTAAATAGCTTTGATAACCAACAATGCCATCGCGGTAATCTGCAAGGTCTTCAAAATATCCACGTAGAACGTCAGCCACAAGATCAGACGGTTTCTTTTCAAAGTTTTCAGCGGTTTTTAAAAGTATTTTTTCTAAATTCTTTGGTAAATCAAGTTCCATGGCAACATTCCTACTCTACGTACTCAACACTTAACATAGCATATATTTACTTATATAGGGTTAAGAATAAAAAAATCAAGGTCGTTGCCTGCAGAGAAGTGAGAGAGGTGAGAAATGAATATAACATTTAATAAAGATAAGTTTATAAAAAGACTGCCTATTATCATTGCAGTTTTGGCTCTTTTGATCAGTAGTACAACTTTACTGACCAGGCCAAAGCAGCTGCAGACAGTGCTGGTTGATAGTGAGGTTGTTGTCAAAAAGCTCAGTCAAAAGCTAGCGAGTCGTCACGGTAAAGTAACAAATCAACAAATGGCCAGTGCGGTGGCAGCTTTGAGGGTAAAACTGGCTGAATACGCAAATGATCAAGGTAAAATACTGATGACAAAACGTAGTATTTTAGCAGGGGATCTTACAGATGAAACGCAGGCTATAATTGATTTTCTTTTTGCTGATGTAGGTGTTGGGGCGAGGGGGCAAGCTAGAGGTCAAGAAAAAAGACAAGTGGGTGGAAATGATGGAATTTCCTAGGGCGTATACATTGCTCAAGCTTTTCTCTTTGTCTTGTTTGCTGGGCACCTTTGGTATTATTGGTTACGCTAATGTTGGCTTTTTGCATAGCCAAAGTGATTCAATGGCGCCTTACCATACTTTTCTACATCTCAAACTTAAAGAGCCGCAAAAGGGCGACTATACAGTGGTGCCAGGAAAGATTTACGGTATGCCACTGATTAAAAAAATTACCGGCACTGCTGGTGATGAGATCCTTTATAAGGACGGAGCTAATTTATTTGTGGGCGGACAGCTAATTGCCCAAAATGTGAAGGCTAAGCAAATTGAACATATAAAACTAACGCCTATTCAAGCTCAAACGATAAGCAAGGATAAAGTCTTTGTTAGCAGTAGCAATAAGCTTAGTTTTGATTCCCGTTACCAGGAGCTGGGCTTAATTGAAGTTAAAGAGCTAAAAGGGCAGGTGATCCCACTATGGTAGGGCGAGTTTTGATCATAGCTGGCCATGTGCTGGCGCTGAGTAGCATGGCTAATTATGCTCAAGGGGCAGATGACACCCAAGATCTGGGCACCTACGGTGAGGTCTTTGCAATTAAAGAAAAGTCTTTAATTGAGGTGATAAAAGGCAAATTGCAGGCCCTCCAAGATAGTGGTGAACTAACGAGTCATCAGGAAGAAGTTAAAAAGCGAGTGCTTGGCGTAGTACGCCGGCCAAGATCTGTAATGGGAGTGATAAATACCATCAAACCTCGCACATTTACGTATGATCCAACTATTACTGTTAATCGTGATATTATAGGTCACAAGGGCAATATTATACAAAAAAAGGGCACTAAAGTTAACCCGCTTAAAATGCGGGGGCTAAGTAAACCATTTATCTTTTTTGATGGGGATGATGATCAGCAAGTTAAGTGGGCGAGGGGCATTCGAGATCAATATCCAAACGTTAAACTAATTCTGATTAAAGGTAGTCCACTAGATAAAGATCTCCGCTTTGCCGTGTCTGACCAGCAAGGTCGTCCAGCGCAGCTGTACTTTGATCAAGGGGGAACTCTTACAAAAAAGCTGGGCATTAGCCAAGTACCGGCAATCGTCAAGCAAGAAGGTGACTTACTTCTAATTAAAGAGGTGAGGCCATCATGACCATTGCATGGAGCTCTATTTGTCGTACGTATTTCTGTTTACTTCTACTGACTCTTACCTTGGCTGGAGGAACTTCCTCCCACGCTGGCCCAGGTAAGTTTGTCAATCCTATTACAGATGTTTGCTGGGAGTGTTTGTTTCCAATTACTATTGGTGGGTTTCGAGTTTCTCCTAGTGGTGAAGATACTGATAACCCAAGAACGCCGCTTTGTGCATGTGCGACGCCGTTTCCAAGGGTGGGGATGCCTATTTCCTTTTGGGAACCAGTTCGTTTGGTTGATGTGACACGTATTCCTTACAACTTGGTTAATATGGGTGGTTTGCAGATTATGGACACTGGCGTGAAAGGGGCCGGTAATGTCAGCACCTCAAGAAACGGTAAAACCCGAGAGAGTTTTTACCAGGTGCATTGGTATGCGTATCCGCTTTTGTATTGGCTAGAGTTACTAGTTGATTTTGTATGTATGGAAAAGGGTGCCTTTGATTTAGCGTACCTAACTGAGCTTGACCCGCTTTGGAATGACGATGAGATGTCATTTATTATCAATCCTGAAGCGGCACTGTTTGCTAACCCAATTGCCCAAGCAGCATGTGCTGCTGATTGTGTAAAAGCGTCAGTAGGGTTTTCTTTTGATAGTTTATTTTGGTGTGGTGGTTGTCAGGGCACACTCTATCCATTCACTGGCAACGTTAATTATCATATTGGCGGCGTGCAGGCTAGTTTACTGATTGTCCAGCGCTTTATTGCCAAACTCCATCGTCAAGGCTTGCTATGGGGGACTGTTGGTAAAGACGCTTATTGTGGCGAGCACCGTTATCCAATGCCAGTGATTAAAAAGAGCCAATATAAAACCCAGATGACCTACCCAATTCCTAATACTGATGGTTGTCAGCCCTTAGGTAGGACAGAAATAATCTGGGGTGCTGGTAGGGAGTTTCCTAAGGACGGAGAAGATTTTGGTTACTTAATTTGGAGGAAGCGCACGTGTTGTTTACTTTAGTTTTTCTTATATTTTGTGGGGTTTTAGAAACTTCTTGCTGGGCGTCTCCTGACCTAAATAAGGCGTACCAGGAAGGTGTGAATTGGGCGCAGGATCTGCAGCAAAAGCAGCCAGTTCCAGGTAAACGCTGTGCGGTGAGTTCCTCTCAAACTCCTTGCATGCAAGGCTTACAAGAAAGTGAGTTTGCAGGACAAGATCATAAAAGTAGTCATTCTGTTAAAAATGCAGATTATCAAATCTTAGTTTTTATCAGTTTTTCTTTGCCAAAACTCAGTTTACAAAAATTACGCCTTCAAGCTGCTGAGCTAAACGCGCAAGGCAGAGTGAGAGTTCGCTTAATAGCTAAGGGTCTCATTGCAGATTCCTTTAAGAAAACGGTGATGTTTTTAATGGATGGTGGTCAGGAAGGTGGTAAAGAGCTCACAAATGAAAACCAGGTACAAGGTATAAACCTAAACCCAAAGCTCTTTACCGCCTACAGTATAGTGGTGGCCCCAACTTTTGTCTATTTAAAAAAAGGCAAACCAGTCAAAAGGCTAAGTGGTAACGTCTGCCTAGATTTTGTCTGCCAGAAGTTTGGCGTGCCAAGCCTTAAAAAGGTGCAGGCATGAAGTTACGAAATTTTCTTATAAACTTCTTTGCGGTGGGCGATGGCAACTGCCATCAAGACAAGTTCTTCACGTCTAACTTCGAAAATCAGGCGGTAAGTTCCAATCCGGTAAGAGCGCAGAGGGTAGAGTTGACCCGACAAAAGCTTGGCATCCTGCAATGGGTCAAGATCCCCATTTTTAAATCCATCAATAGCTTTTTTAGTACGTTTTTTAATAACTGGGTCAAGCTTTTGAAATTGTTGCCTACCTTTGCGGGAAAAAGTAAATTCACAACAATTCTTATGAATTTTCATCAAGTAGTCCGTTTTCGCGCATTACTTCTTCGTAAGAGTAAGTTTTACGGTCACCGTCTAAATATTGACGGTAAGCAGCGATGGCATATTCAGTTTCTTCTTGGTCTTCAAGAAACTTATCAAGAGCTTCTTTTATGTAAGAAGACTTTGTGCGCTTATTGTTTTTTGCTAGGCGTGCAAGGCGAGCGTCGGTTTCATCATCAAGGCGAACAGAGACCATGTGAACTCCATAAAAAAATTACATGTATTACATATATCACATTAGTTACAAAAGTCAAGTTTTTTGTATTGCTGCTGACTTGTGCCACATCACTTTTTGCTGACATTGGGCAAAACCATAGTGACGGGGTTAGCTTTGCAAGAGAGTTTAATCACGCTGCTGGGCAGGGGGTAGGCGGTATTAATCCAAATACAGTTCCTGGCTTTGTGACAGCTGAGCCAAAAGAGGTAACTTTAACTGCTGAGGGCATGAAAGATGGTGGTCACAGTGTTGAAAATGATGGTGTGGCAGCTATTAGAGAAAGTGCTAAGGGACGAAAAAAGTGGAAAATTAATGACTGGTTTA
>JAESST010000006.1 GCA_016763995.1 Flavobacteriales bacterium
TATGGACGTGTCTTTGAATAATTCAGAATTTTGCTCTAATATCTCTATTGTTGTATCCGAAGAAAGGTCTACCGCTAAGAAATCAACAGAGATTTTGTATCCTATAAGTTTTTCTTTCAATTGCTTTAGTTGACCCTCATTTCGTGCTAGCAACACTAAATCATATCCTTCTTTTGCTAATTGGATAGCAATAGCATTGCCAATTCCTCTAGTTGCTCCTGAAACTACTGCTTTCATTTTTCAAATTTAATTCAAATTAGCTTAAGCTGTTTTCCTAAATTTGGAGGGAACAGATGAACAAGAAGAAAAAAATTTTAGTGGCTCCATTAAATTGGGGTTTAGGACATGCCACACGATGCATACCGATTATTAGGCAATTGGAACTTAAAGGTTGTGAGGTAATTATTGGTGCTGAGGGAAACGCTCTTCAATTGTTACGACATGAATTTCCTCAATTAAGTTTTATAGAATTTCCTGGACTGAAGATAAAGTATCCACGTAATGGAGCTCTACTCTTACATTTTGCATTGCGTTTACCTTTATTGTTTCGAACTGTGAAAAAAGAAAATCAGCTCATTCGAAAGCTTGTTAGAGAGCATCAAATTGATGGGATAATATCAGATAATCGATATGGCGTTTTTCATAAAGAGAAACCTTCTGTTATCATTACACACCAGCTATTTATAGAAAGCCCAATTTTTAAGAAAACTCTACAAATAATTATTCAAAAAATGGTTTTAAAGTTTGATGAATGCTGGGTGCCTGATGTGAAATCTGATAACAACCTAAGCGGCGAATTGTCACACAAAAGAACTGTTCCTTCTAAAATTAAATACGTTGGCTTGCTCTCTCGGTTCTTACCAAGTAAGAAGCCTTTAGTGTTGAAACGTAAATTGTTGGTGTTGCTTTCAGGCCCTGAACCACAACGTACAATTTTGGAAGAGAAATTAAAGGAGCAATTATTAGAACTGCACTATTCTACATTAATAGTAAGAGGAGTAGTTGAGAAAAAGCAAAAAAGAAATCAGATTTCTAAAGAAGTTGAAGTGGTAAACTACTTGAAAAGTGAACAGTTGCGAAAAGAGATTTTGGAGTCTGAATTAGTGGTCTGTCGATCAGGCTACTCTTCTCTTATGGATTTAGTAACATTAGCTAAGAAAGCCTTATTGATTCCAACTCCTGGGCAAACTGAACAAGAGTACTTAGCACTGTCACTGGGAAAGAAAGGCATGTTTGCTTGGGTGAGTCAAGAAGAGTTGGTTTTAAAAGAAGATGTTGAACGCGCTATTCAAATGGATACTGTAGCTTTTCAGTTAGAGGAAACGAAACAAGATTTTTTGGAAGATTTCCTTCAAAAATGCTAAACTAAGATTCGCTTTACGCGATTTCCTATGTTTGTTAATGCCTCGTAAGTGATAGTATCAAGAGCATTGGCATAATCAAAAATAGATTTTATCCCACCAAAAACAATGGCTTTACTTCCCAAGGCTACTTTATCTTGACCGAGATTAATCATACAAAGGTCCATGCAAATATTACCGATGGTAGGGTAAAGTTTTCCTTCGATTTCTATTTCCCAATTTCCATTCCCTAATTTTCTTGGAAGTCCATCAGCATATCCTAATGATAAAACAGCAATGTGACTATCAATTTGAAGTTCTCCACTTCTATTGTAGCTAATAAATTCATTTTTACTGATTTTTCTGACTGCAACTACTCGTGTCGTTAACTTGGAGATGATATTCAGAGAACTTTTTAAAACTTCGGATTCTGAAGCTCCATAAAGTCCTATTCCTAAACGCACCATATCCATTTGATGCGCTAGATAGTTATGAATCCCATCTGTGTTCAGAATGTGGCATATCGGTTTTTCAGCTAGTCCTGTTATTAAAGAATCAGACATGCGCTTAAAATCAGTAATTTGATGAAGTGTAAATTCATCATCAACAAAATTTCCTGAACTACTTAAATGACTCATTATTGAAGAAACTCTGAAGGAAGATTCTCCTAAAAGTTTTATTTTTAGTGTAGATAGGTCACTTTCATTAAATCCCAACCTATTCATTCCTGTGTTTAATTTGATATGGATTGGGTAACGATTTTCTTTCAGGGTATCACTTTTTAGTAAAAACGAATGAAAGGACTCAAGAATTTCAAACGAATGAATGACAGGTTCAAGACAGTGATGTAGAATAACATCCCAATGATTTGGACGTACATTTTGTATCATGATTGGCAGCTCAATACCATTGTTCCTTAATTCGATCCCTTCTGCTATTGTTGCAACTCCTAGATAATGAGCAAGATTTTTAGATTGAATTTTAGATACTATTTCTGAAGTACTATGCCCATAAGCCGAAGCTTTTACCATGAGCATAAGCTTAGTGTTTGGATGTAGTTTTTGCCTAAAATAGCTTAGGTTGTATTGTATTGCATCCCAACTAATCTCTAGTTCATTGTCGCTGAATTCACTTAATGAATGACCTTTCAGCTTATCCATCTGCTTGATTCGCTTCATAGAAACAAGTTCTGCAAAGAGGTTCATAACTTTCTGTCTCGCCCAACATTACCAACTTGTCATTTCCCATTGTTCGGTGGGAATGATTGGCTAGGTTGCCACATTTTACGCAAATGGCATGCACTTTTGCAACGTATTCAGCAGTTGCTAGAAGTGCCGGAATTGGGCCAAAAGGTTTTCCTTGATAATCCATGTCCAAGCCAGCTACAATAACTCGCATGCCCTGATTGGCTAATCGGTTGCAAACTCCTACCAGCTCCATGTCAAAAAATTGTGCTTCATCAATTCCAATTACTTCTTCGTCGTTGATAAGAAGAGGAATGTTTGCAGATGCAGGAACTGGAGTGGAATGAATTTGGTTCGAATCATGAGAAACAACGGCTTCTGAATCATATCGAATATCAATAGCAGGCTTAAAGATCTCAACCTTTTGCTTTGCAATTTTAGCACGCTTAAGCCTTCTAATTAATTCCTCTGTTTTTCCTGAAAACATTGAACCGCAGATTACCTCAATCCAACCTTTGCGTTTTTTAGAATTTATAGTATTTTCGAGGAACATATATATATAAGAATTTCGTTTTTTTACGAAGTGTAAAGGTATTATTTATCAAATAAAAGAAGCATAAAAATGAGCATTCAAGATAAAAGGGTTGAGCTAGTAGTTTTAATTGATAATATTAAGGAACACAGTGATCAATTAAACAGCCTTGAGACCATTCCGTTTCTAGAGTTAAGTGTGATTTTATCCAAAATTAGTGAACTGCATGAGAAAGTAGCAGTTTTAAAGTATTTGAGTTCTGTAGAGCAAAAGCATTCCGATGAGGAGTTAATTATTTCTTCAGATGAGGTTCTTTCAGAAGAAGATAAGGTAGAAGAGCAAGGTGATTTATACCAAATGAATGAATCTATGGATGAAGAATCCCAGGAATTAGTGTCTGAGATGAACCAAGAAATAGCTGTTGAGCTAAATGAAGAGAGTGTTTTTTCTGAAATAGTAGAAGAAACGCCATTGGAGGAGGAGGAAGAAAGTCATGTTGTCGAAGCCTTACAACAAGAAACAATCATTTCAGAGGATGAAGTAGAGAGTGAGCCAATTCAAGAAGAAACAACATCGATTGAAGATCATTCAGAGGAATTAGTTTTTACTCCTTCTGATACTATTTTAGAATCTTTACTGAAAGAGGTGAGAGAAGAGGAATCTGATAAGGAAGAATTAACTTCGAATGAATTAGAGCCAGTTGATGAGCCATTAAATGAAGAATTAATTGAGAAGATTGAAAATGAAACGGAGTTAAATGCGGTTCCTGATCTCAACGAAGTCTTATCTAAAAAGGATGATAGCTTAAGTAATCAACTACAAAAACAATCCATTACGGATATTTTATCTGCTATTGGGTTGAATGAGAGGTATCTTTATTCTAATGAGCTATTTAATGGGGATATGGGTGAGTTCAAGAATGCTCTTACAATGTTAAATGAATTTAAAACGGGAGATGAGGCAAGAGCTTTTTTCGAGAATGGACTTAGAGCTAGTTATGCTTGGGAAGATGATAATGTATTGGCTCAAGCACTTTTCAATTTAGTAGAGCGCCGTTTTCAGTAAGTCTGTATTTTTAGCCATCTAAAGTGCGACAAAACCGATTATAACATCCTTGCAATTCAATGCACTTAAATGTGCTACTTTTATTTTTCAATCAAATTCATAGGATGAAAAAAATCATTTTCAAGAAAGAAGTTTTTACTTTTAGTTTGGTCTTCTCTTTATTTCTAGGAGCTTCAGTTAGTGCTCAAGATAAAGTTTGGACGCTAGAAGAGTGTATTAGTTATGCCCTAGAGAATAATATTCAGATTCAACAGTCTGAATTAAATCAGCAGATTTCTAAACAAGATTTAGTAGCTTCAAGATACAATATTCTACCAAGTGCAAATGCTTCTGCAAGCCATACCTACAATTTCGGACAAACAATTGACCCTTTCACTAATCAGTTTGCAAATTCTCAAGTTCGATCTAATTCATTGTCAGTATCGTCCAGTTTGACACTGTTTAATGGATTTAGAAATGTAAACACTATTAAGAGGAATCAAGCTCAACTTAAAGCTGCAGAGTATGATCTTCAGAAAATGAAGAATGATATTTCCTTGAATATTGCGAATTCCTATCTAGGGATATTATTTAATGAAGAATTGCTAAAAAATGCTGAAAGCCAATTAAGAGTTACCCAAGGTCAAATTGATAGAATAGATAAACAAGTTAAAGCAGGTGTATTAGCAGAAGGAGCATTAAAAGATATTGAAGCGCAATTCGCCAATGAGGAGCTACAGGTAATCAATGCTCAAAATCAATTGAAACTTTCTAAGTTAAATTTAGAACAAATGCTACGCTTAGAAAGTGCAGAGGAATTTGAAATTGTAAGCCCTAGTATGGATAATTTTCAAAGTGTTTCTGAATTAGTAAGTCCTGGAGTACTTTATCTTACTGCCCTACAAACGATGCCTGAAATTAAGAGCGCTGAATATGGGGTTTACTCAGCAGAAAAATCGGTTCAAATTTCAAGAAGTGGATATTTACCATCTTTAAGTATGACCGGATCTTTAGGGTCGGGGTTTTCTCAAAACAACAAGGAGTTTATTGATAATGAGCTAAAAGTGAAGCCTTTTACAAATCAATTGGATGATAACTTTAACAAATCAGTTAGTTTCAGATTGTCTATTCCAATATTTAATGGATTATCTGCCAGAACAAACGTGCGACGGGCAAAATTACAAGCACAAAGTGCGCAACTTGCCTACGATAATGCACAGTTAGTTTTACGTCAGAACATTGAATCTGCCCACAACGATGCAGTTGCAGGATTAAAAAGATATAGAGCAGCAGAAAAATCTGTGTCGGCTTTAACCACTTCGTTTAATTACACGCAAGAGAGATTTAATGTTGGCATTATTAATTCGTTTGATTTTAATAATGAAAAGAATCGATTGAACAATGCTCAATCTGAGCTTCTACAGGCAAAATACAATTACATATTTAGTACTAAAGTGTTGGATTTCTATCAAGGAAAGGCCATCTCATTCACTAAAAAATAAAAAGTATGAAATCAAAGAAATGGCTAATTATACTAGGTGTTCTGACGCTGATCTTAATTATTATCGCTGTAGTTAAAGGTGGTTCTGGAAACAAGGGAAAAAAAGTTGCTATTGAGAAGGTGGAGCTGAGAACTATTGTGGAAACAGTTGCTGCTAGTGGCAAAATACAACCTGAAACAGAAGTGATTATTAGCTCAGATGTTTCTGGGGAGATTATTGAAATGCCTGTAAAGGAAGGTGATCATGTTAAAATAGGAGATTTACTGGTAAAAATAAATCCTGATTTAGTGGAATCTGCCTTAAGTAGAGCAGAGGCAGCCTTGAACACAACAAAGGCAAACTTAGCAGGATCGAAAGCTCGTTTGGCTCAATCTGAGTCCCAATTTCATAATGCAAAGGCTAGTTTTGATAGGAGTAAAAGTTTGTTTGAAGACAAGGTAATCTCACAAGCAGAATTTGATCAGGCAAAAGCAAACTTTGAAGTAGCAATGGCGGATGTTGATGCTGCTAAAGAAAACGTCCGGGCCGGAAAATTTAACATAAGGAGTTCAGAAGCAACTTTAAAAGAAGCAAAAGAGAATTTGGGTAGAACTTCGATTTATTCACCTATGGATGGGGTGATCACTCAACTGAATAAAGAAAAGGGAGAAAGAGTTGTAGGAACAGCTCAGATGGCTGGAACCGAAATTATGACGGTGGCCGATCTTAATGTAATGGAAGTTGCTGTTGAGGTAAATGAAAATGATATTGTAAGGGTAGGAATCAATGACACTACAGAAATAGAGGTTGATGCTTATTTAGGGAAATCATTCAAAGGAATTGTGACGCAGATTGCAAATTCAGCAAATGTTACAGGCATGAGTGCAGACCAAGTAACAAATTTTGATGTTAAAATTCGAATGCTACAGTCTTCTTACGAGGAGTTATTAAAAGAAAGAAAATCGAAAGTATCGCCGTTTAGACCTGGAATGTCTGCGACAGTTGATATACGAACGAATTCAGTAGAGAATGTAATTGCCGTTCCTATTCAGGCAGTTACTACCAGAAAAGATACAGCAGAACAGAAAAATTCAGTTATAATGGAAGATGGGGATGAAGATGATAATAAAGTTGAGGTTGTTTTTCTGAAAGATGGAAGTAAATCTAAGATGGTTAAAGTTGAAACTGGAATTCAGAATACCATGTATATTGAAATAAAGAACGGCCTTTCTGAAGGAGATGAATTAATTGTTGCGCCTTATGCTTTGGTATCTAAACGCCTTAAGAGTGGGCAAAAAATAGAAGTTGTAGAAAAGAAAGAGCTGTACGCTGTTAAAAAGAAATAATTGAATGGCTTATTTTTTAGCAATTGAAACTGCAACAAAAGTTTGCTCTGTAGCTGTTTTCGAAAATAACAGCTTAATGGCCGTAAAAGAAGAAAATGGAGATTATTCTCATGCTGAGAATTTAGCCGTTTTTGCAGATGAATTACTCGAAAAATGTTCAATAAAAACAAGCCAACTTTCTGCAGTTTTTGTTAGTAAAGGGCCAGGTTCTTATACAGGCCTACAAATTGGAGTTTCATTTGCCAAAGGTTTGTGTTATGCATTAAAAATTCCATTAATTAGTATTGAAACACTAAAATCTATGGCCTGGGGATTTATCAATAAGAATACTTCTGACCTGACGAAAGGATATTTGGTTTGCCCGATGATTGATGCCCGAAGAATGGAGGTATATACTGCAATATATCAACATGACTTAGTTGAGACAAAATCTGTTACGGCAGATATTATTGAGGAAGATAGCTATCTCGAGTTTTTAGCTCGTCATCAAGTTTTCTTTATAGGAGATGGAGCTAATAAGTGTAAAGATGTAATTCAGCACAAACATGCGGATTTTTCTTCTGAGGTTCTACCTTCAGCAGTTTATCTTGGTCAGTTAGGGTATGAGAAATTTGAAAAAAAACAGTTTGAAGATGTCGCATATTTTGAACCATTTTACCTCAAAGAGTTTGTGGCCTTGAAAGGGAAGAAATTGGTATAGTGATTGTAAATTGAATGGTACAATTTGTGCAAGCTGCACCAAATAAAAATTTATACCTTTGGAGTCATGAGAATTATCTATTTCATTTTGTTTTTTGCCGTGTCATTCTCTATTCAGGCTCAAGATAGTCTTAAGAATGAAACAGATCGAATTTTCTGGAGTGATTGGTATCGTTTAGAATGGACTGATTTTGCAGGGGATCATAATTTAACAGAAAAAGTCGCCGCCGTATCAAAAATTGCACTTCCATATTCTTATCAATCAGATGGAGAAGGGGTAATGACTGTTAAGGTAGGGGTTGCTTTATTAAAGGTGAATCTTGGGTGAATCTTAAAAAGAAAAACAAGGTATTGTTACAGCATGAACAGCTTCATTTTGATATTGCTGAACTTCATCGGAGAATGATAATAAAGGCCTTGGCAGAAGAAGACTTTAATAAACATAATTACAAGGATAAGCTAGATGAAATTATAAATCGTGTTTGGATAGAAGGCTATAGAAAAATGCAGGATAAGTACGATAATGAGACGAACTATTCTAGGGTATTTAAGAGTCAGATTACTTGGAATAAATATATTTCTCAGCAGTTGAGAAATTATGAAGATTACAGATTCACAGATATAGAAGTAAGCTTAATCTCTTTCGATTAGTCGAAAAAATTATAGTCTAACTTATAAATTGTTACACTCTTTCTTTTTAGGTCTCTTGTAACAATAGCGCTTACTATACCATTTTTAAGATAAGTGAATCCTAGTTTTTCAATTAATACTTCATTCTCATAGTGCTTTATGAAATCAAGAATTCCTGATTTATAACTATACTTCCAGAGATGAGTTTGTTGTTTTCCAATACTCGTAAAACTTCTTTTTTCAGTGAGTTGATTCACTTGGTAAGTGAATTTTTTCTCAGTGAAGTTTAACGATCTAGCTAAGCTCGTTTTTTGATGAACCAATTGCCCAAATAAGTCAAATTTATCTTCTCGATATTGATATGGTCGTTGAATTGAATTGTAATAGATAATCTTGGAACTGTTGTCGCCCACCAATTGGTGTTTGTAGAATCGAATATAAGCCGTATCTAAATGAGGGCTGTTGTTATCTATCTTGATTTCTTTTTTTAATTTTTTATCTTGATAAACAAAGTAATAAGTAAAACTGAAAGGGCCTTCTTTTTCTACTCGTTTAAAAACATCCTTGTTTTTATTGTAGAAAAAGTGAAAGCTAGAACTGTCTGTTCTACTAGAAAAAGAGATGAATTTTAAAGACTGCATAAGTTGCCCTGAAGGGTTAAAGGTATATTTTAATGCGTCTTTTTCAGAAGAAAAATACCTTCCATCTAGCTTATTGCTTTTAGAGATAACAATGGATTTAATCTTATGTTCTTGAATAGTTTGCTCGATAAAGAAACTCTCTTCTGTGAACCAATCTGAAGTGAGATCTAAGAACTGTGCTTGTGATAATAGGCAGTAAAAAGAGAAGAAAGTTGAGAGATATAGTTTCATTGAGAAAGAATCTGGACTTTAGCTTTTTCTACTTCAGTAACGGGCAATTGACAAACTTTATTTTCACAAACATAAAATGTTGTCTGTCCATCAATCCATTTATTCTCTAATAATGGAAGAGTCGTTTTTTCAGTTGTACTTCCAATAATAATTTTATTTGGAAGGTAGTCTTGGTTGATTGCAATGATTTTTTTCTTTGCTTCTTTTCCAGTGATGGCCAATTCGTAAAAAGGTTCAGAAAAGTTAAGCGCTAAACAGGCCCAATTACTGTAACCAGGTAAGTAAACGTTAAATTCAA
>JAESST010000177.1 GCA_016763995.1 Flavobacteriales bacterium
ACCTTGATTCCGCATGTCTATTGTTAAGATAAGCTGTAAAGCTTATTGTCATTGAGTCATGCAGTAGTGTTGTTTTCACTTAAATTGGTGTTACCAAGAACATCCCACTATGAAAACACTAAAAAGTCATACTATCTCGCCCTTTGGAGGATATAATTTTGTGATTGATGAATTAGACAAACAAGGAATTGATAAATTATTATTTAAAAACTTACCGTTATTACCACATCAAAGTAAATACAGTTGGAAAGATTTGATTTATAACCTTTGGGGAATCTATTTCTGTGGAGGGGATAGTATAGAAGATCTTTCTCTAAACCTGAAAGGTTCTTATGGAAGAAATCCAAAAATAAAATCACCGAGTCCCGATAGAGTTTTAAATCGGATGAAAGAATTAGCCATACCTACGACAAAATTTGCTACTCCACGAGGAAAACGGGCAATCCATGAGTTTGGAATAAACGATAAATTAAATAGCCTGAATATTAGACTTTTAAAAAAATTAAAGCTTTTAAAAACAACTGACTTAGTTCTTGATTACGATAATACAATACTTTATACTAAAAAGAAAGATGCAGCTATGACCTACAAAAAAGAGTTTGGTTACTGTCCTGGAGTAGCAATAATAAACAACAAGATTATTTATGTTGAAAATCGGAATGGTAATAGTGCCGCAGCAAATCTTCAAGAAGATACTCTTAAGAGAATGTTTCTTTTGTTGGAAGAGCAAAATATTAAAATAGATAAGTTTAGAGCAGATGGAGCATCCTATAAACTATCAATTCTTCCTATTCTAAGAAAGAATACGAATACGTTTTATATCCGAGCAAATATGAGTGAGCCTCTTATGAAAGCTATAACCAATATTAAGAATTGGAATGAAGTAGTAATTGATGGAGAAGTAACCTATAGAGGTTCTATCGATTTTACTCCATTCATCAGCATAGCAAAACGGAATAGCACAAAAGGATTACTTAAAACATATAAGTTAATCGTAACAAAGATTAGAAGGATAGATGGACAGTCTAATGTTTTTTCAAAGGAACCATATAATTACCATGCGATCTTAACAAACGATGATGAAATGACAAACGATGAAGTCGTTTTCTTTTATAATCAAAGAGGAGCTATTGAAAAAGAGTTTGATGTTCTAAAGAATGACTTTGGATGGAAAAAACTTCCATTTTCGAAACTTGAGAACAATACTGTTTTTCTCATTCTTACAGCAATGTGCAGGAATATTTACAGTTTCATTATTCAAACTTTTTCTGAAACATATAAAAATCTATCCTCTCATTATCGCATCAAAAAGTTCATTTTTAGGTTTATATGTATCCCTGCTAAATGGGTTCTAAAATCAAGGCAATGGAAATTGAGAATATATGGAGAAATAGCATTCAAAACCTAACAAAATAGCAATCGTCGTTCTTTAATGTGTTGGTTGTGAAAATTAGAGGTGATAAAAATCGGGAAGGGATAAGTATGTATAGTTATTTCTAAAATACCGAAAACACTTCTAATTCAGAACCCATTCCTAATCTACAATTAGGAATGCATGGAATATTAGCTTCTAGATTTAGACATGCGGAATCAAGGTGTATAAGCGCACGAGTGCACGAGTTGGTGTGAAGAATATACAGCTTAGAATTTCCTTCGTTAGCCGCTTGGCTTCTTTAGGAATTTGTTAATCGATATTTGATAAACTGTTCATTCTGAATCATCAGTTCTTTTTCTTTCTTGAACCCAAGACGTAATAATCCATTAATTCGAGTTCTGGAAAGCGGGAATAATACAGTAATTGATTTTAGTCTCATTTCCCCAAAAGCTCTATTTATTATTTCCTTATATAATGCTTTTCCAATTCCCCAATAGTTAGGATGTAGAACTAATGCTAAGTCAGCATCTCCATCTTCAGCTTGTAATCCACCCCATCCTGCAAACTGATCATCAACAATAAAGGCCCAAGGTCCATATCCATGTTCAATCCACAATGCTTTTTTTGCAGTAATGAATTGATCACAGATTTGTTCATTAAAATCACCCTTAAATAAAGGCATTTGTTTTCTAACCAATTGATTATTCATTAATTTAATAATGTCGATTTTTTCAACTTCTGATAGTTGCTTAAATTCTATGTTCATATTAATCTACTCGTGTGCTTATGTTAAATCTGTAATATGCCAAATATAATCAAAGACCTGTCTGCTGTGAGGTAGACAATGGTTAATTGTTCTGTTGATATTAGATAATCAGAGACTGTTGATGCTTAACGTAAATAGGGAAGTAAGGCTTGTACAGTATGGAAGAATATGAAGCTTGGTGAAGGAGCTTCGGCTAATCTAGTCGAAATGTTCTACTCGACTGTAGTTTTTTGTTTTTCATCTTGTTTGTAGATGTAATTTCTCCATTTCAAATCAGCATTTAGCAGTATTTTGAACCTAAATTATAGTTGCTATTTTGTTTTTCTATTTGACATTATCCCAATTATTACAAGGGCCATTCCTACAAATAGCAATGGAAAACCGATCCATAATGAAATTCGGTTATTATTAATTCCGTAGAGCATTAATCCTATTCCAACGAACTGTATTGCAAATCCAATTATAGGTAAAGTATATTTTTTCATTTTTTGAACTTTTAGGCGTTTAGTTTAGTCTCCTTTTTGATTAATCGTATTTGAATTTCATAAGTTCAATAGTTCACGAATGGATTTATGTGTTCTACTAATACGTTAGAATAGTCAATGCAAAATGCGCCTTAATGCATTTTTACATAGGACTTTAGTGTCATTTTTAATATTATTTTGCTTATTTCTTTTGCAAATTCCGGTTCGCTATAAACTTGATGTCCTTTATCTGGTAAGATATTAAATTTGAGATTCATACTCTCTAACCATTCCATTTTAGGTTTATACTCATCATTTTCGCCAAAGTATAATTCTATCTTTCCTTTTGGTCTTTTGGTTACTTTTCTCAGTCTTGCTGATGATACACAGATTAATGACTTAATATTATCGCTTTTAAGTCCAAATTTCCAGGCAATTACACCTCCTACACTAAATGCCAAAATATTTACAGAGTTCTTTTCAAGTTCAATCAATTTCTCAACTGCCATATCAATACCTCCATTGACAAATTGTCTATGTAAACTATTTTGAATGTAATCTGATTTATCTATTCCTCCGATTTCACAGCTGCCATAAAACATTATGTCAAATTTTGTTTCTAAAATCTGAGTGTAATTAATCAGCCATTTAGATTTTTCTCTTCCCCACAAATCAGAAATAATAATTAACTTTTCTTTCATTCTTGGTCAGTTTAGTAATGCAGCACACGAACTGTATATGATGTACTCAGTACGCCATATCTATAGTAAGTCAAATATAGCTAAAAGCCTGTCAGCTCTCAGGTAGATAAAAGACAAAAAGGAGATGTTGTTTGTTGCTTATTTAACGTACATAAGCATTAGAAGAGTAGGAACTCCGACTGTTTTGGTCGAAGCCAACTACTCAACTATGGGCCTTATTTTATAAGCTTAATTATTTTTTGGGTCTACATTGCAACCATTTGAGAGAATGTAAGAGTAATGAACTCCGCAGGACGTACGGGAGCTATTTGAACAGAAACTTTCATATTCCCGTTCAAAACATCTTCATCTGTCATTGTTTCGCCCACTCCAATAAGAACATTATAACAAGTATCAGCTGTTGAGCCGGCAAAAGCTCCATCGTTAAAAAGTCCGAGTAGGTAGCTTTCAATCATTGTTTTAACTTCAACCCAAGTATTGTAACTATTTGGTTTGAAGACATATGATTCTAGTGCCATATTGATGTCTGTTTCCATTGAAATAATCAATCGACGTACATTGATGTATCTCCAATCTAAACTGTTCCCATCATTTGTTCGGGCTCCCCAAACAAGAGTTCCTTTGCCTGTAAAACTTCGAATCGCATTCACTGAAATTCCAGTAGTTGCATCGACATTCAAGTTTTCTTGTTGTTTGCTTGTCAGTTGTACTACAGGACCAGTAACTCCAGCCGGAGAAACATTTGCCGGAGGTGTCCATACCCCAGAAGCATTATCCAAACGCCCATACAATCCAGCTATAAATGGGGAAGGAGGCATGTTGATGTAATTCGTTAATAAGAATTCCTTTAGTTCATTAGTAATTTCAGCTATACTCAATTTACTCCCATTAAGGTAGACGTTACTATAATCATCTTTGTAAGCATAAGTCGACAAGGAATTTAAATATGGAAAGTAAGCTCCTGCATAACAAGGGGAATCAGGTTTAACATGCTCTCTATAGTCAGAAATATCTTTTTCTTCAAAGGTGGGACTTGTTGGCTTCGATTGAATTACATCCATTATAGTGAAGTACTTCTTCTCTGTTTGACAAAAATTGATCAATTCTGTTCCCCATGCATAATAATTTGCTGCTCCAAAACGCATAAGGTCTGTCGGAAGAATTAAGGTGGCCGTATCAGCCTGTTTAATCGCTTCTTCAATAGCAGATATTTCAGAAGTAACATCGCTTGCTTTAACTATATCGTTAAACGCTTGATATGTGCCCAATGAAATAATATAACAACTTCCTCCGCCATTTGAGAAGAAATTTGAAATTGATGGGTGCATCAAACCCGGAGTATAGGGCATATCATTCTTTTTGTTTTCTGCTGAGTACACAGCAGTGTCAGGATGCTGTTCAATTATGATGTCTCCGGTATCATCTGCTTCTCCAAAAGCTTGTTCGTATTCCAGTATACTCCGAACCAATACTGGCTCGTGTACTATGCCTGACTCTTTTGTTTCGTTTAATAATGCCAGCGGGCGTCGGCGTCCGTAGCATGGGAAGGCAACTGGCAAGCGACCTTGAGAGTGGAACTGCGGAGCAA
>JAESST010000178.1 GCA_016763995.1 Flavobacteriales bacterium
ATTCTCATCAAGTATAGGCGTGCTAATGTATTCTACTGGAAATGAACTTCCATCTTTTCTCCAAAACACTTCATTTTCTACATGATGAATTTCTCCGTCTACAATAGCGGCATAAATAGAACATTCCTTCTTATCAAAATATGTCCCATCTGTTTTAGTATGGTGAATCATATCGTGTTGAGACCTTCCAATCAATTCATGTAACTCCCACCCAACCATCTCTCTTGCTGCTTTATTTACAAAAATGGTATAGCCATTCTTATCTAAACCATAAATACCTTCTCCTGCCGATTGTAAAATAGATTCATGATGTTTCTGTAAATCCTGTAAGCGTTCAATAGCTTCTTTCTTCTCCAACAAGGCATTTAAAGTCATTTTTGAACCTTCTGAACGTTCTTCTACAATCCGCTCTAACAGTAGATTCGCCTCTTTCAATTTTGCGTCTAACTCTTTTCTTTTACGAATATCTCTTAGTTGAATACAGCAAAGCTCTAGCGTCTTATTTTCTACCCATATATAGTTAAATTCTACATAAACGCTTTTCCCATCCGGTCTTATTAAGCTTACCTCTGTCACTAAAGATTTTGCTTCTTGAACTTGCGTCCAAATAGCTGTCCATTGCTTTTTAGAAAGATTTTCATCTAAATCAAACAAAGAAAAATTGCTCAATTCCTTTTCCGAAATCCCACTAAAATTGTAAAATGCCTTATTGCATTTTTCTATCAAGCCCATTTTTGAAACCCAAATAACAGCCTCTAAAGAGCTGTTCAATGCTATTTCTGACCACTCACTACTCTCATGCTCTTTCTTCTTCCCTTGCATTCTTTACTCAAATATTTTTTCTAAAGATATTAATATTATCAGCGAAAAAATTTTCAATATCTTCGGCATTTATTAATGTAAATATCTATGTCTTTAAAGCTCGGTGATACGGCTCCAAATTTTGATGCTGATTCAACTCTTGGTAAAATTAATTTTTACGATTGGCTCGAAAACTCATGGGGTTTACTCTTTTCGCATCCGGAAGATTACACGCCTGTTTGCACAACGGAACTTGGGATGGTTGCCAACTTAAGCAATGAGTTTGCGAAAAGGAGCGTAAGAACCATTGCGCTTAGCATAGATAATTTAGAGTCTCACATGGGATGGATCAAAGACATTGAAGATACTATTGAAGGCAAAATTGATTTCCCTATAATAGCCGATAATAATAAAAAAATTGCCCAACTATATGGCATGATTCATTCCAATACAGATGCCAATTTCACCGTACGCTCAGTATTCATTATTGGACCTGATAAAAAAATTAAATTAACCCTAACCTGCCCCATGGCAGTGGGAAGAAATTTTGATGAAATACTAAGAGTCATTGATGCCCTTCAGCTGAGTGAAGAATTTGATGTAGTTACTCCGGCCAATTGGAAAAAAGGAGAAAAGCTTATCATTGATCCCAATTTATCAAATGAACAAGCGGATTTAAAATTTAAAAATGGATATGAGATCGTAAAGCCATATTTAAGGTATGTTGCTCAACCTAATTAAGTTTCATGCTGAAAATGCGAAAGCAAAATAAAGGCACTGCCTTGGCATCCATAATACTCATTCCTCTTGCATTAATAACAATTATTTAAGGACATAGCTCTTTAATACCCCATCGCTTTTAAAGCCTAATTTAGAATAGATTCGTTCACCAGATTCTGAAGCAACAAGAACGACTTTATTGCTTTTGTTTTCATAGGCTTCAAACAATAGTTTGTTGGTCATAATTTTACCCAAGCCCAAGCCTCTATATTCTGAGATAGTTCCAATCATATGCAATCCTGAAATTCCATTTTTGTCCAGCAAAATCAATCCACAGCTTACATAATTGCTTTTATGCTTCCCAATAAATAGTTTTATTTGGGAGGAATTAATTGAAGATGAAATGGTAGATGAAAGCACTTCATAGCCAAAAGAGTTACTAGCGATGTTTGCAAATTCTCTAGCTTTTAATTCATTGTCCACTCTTTCTATGGATGAAAAATCATGAATGGGTTTATCCTTTTCTTGAATATCCAAAAACATGCCTTTAACAATTGATCTTAGTGAAAAATGATGTTGCAACAACTGAGCTTCAAGCTCTTCGTTTTCAAGAAGCGAGATAGAGTTTGGAAGACTTCCATTTTCTAATTTATGCCGCAAATATTTGAAATTTACTGGTGAACTTTCCAATTCAAAAACCTTATTGGGCCAAGAATTATTATTTGGCATAACATAGTTGTACTGTTTAGTGGTGTACAGAAATCCCCCCTGAGAGCCGAGCTGCTTCCAAAGTTCAAATAAGTTGTTTATTATTTTAGTTTTCATATTTAGCTATTCGATTTATAAAATTAATGAGAAGCAAAGAAATTGTACCTACCGCCAAAAAACCTATCACAATTGGAAGGCTAGAATTCGTATAAAAATGGCCAATAAATATGGCTAAAGGAACAGAAACAAGCGTAGATATCGCTCCCACAATTGATGCTCCTAATCCGGCAACATGACCAAATGCTTGCATGGCCAAAGCACTTAAATTTCCAATTAATATCCCGTATCCAAAAAGCTGAACAAACATAAAAGCCAGAAAAACCCACAAAGAAGCTGTATCAAAATAATTGACAATTAAATATGGTGGCACAATAAGAACACTGCTCACAATGGCGATTTTGATTAGTCTTTCCATCCCTATTTTTCTCACTAATTTGCCGTTGATAAATGAAGCAAAGCCTATGCTTAATGCTAAAAATGCAAAATAAAAAGGATAACGCTCTTCTAAATGATATTGGAATTCAAAAATAAATTGAGACAAGTTAAGGTAGCCGATAAACACCCCTGAATAAAGTCCAAGAATGAGAATGTAGCTTATTGATTTCTTGTTATTAAAAAGCTCAGCAATGGCTTTTATCATATCCCTTAAAGTGAAGTTTTTTTGCTTTTCTTGTTTCAGAGTTTCAGGCATTCTGTATTTGAACAATAGGAAAATAATAATTCCAAAGAAGGAATAAATAATAAATAGAATTTTCCAATTTAAAGCCACGATTAATGTTTTCCCTAAAATTGAAGATACCGTTGAAGTAAGTATGTAAATCACCATTATAAAAGACATTGCTCTTGCCATTTCGCTTCCCTCAAATCTATCTCTAACAATTGCTACACTCATTACTCTTGGTGCCCCTAGTCCAATTCCTTGAATTATTTGCCCTATTAACAGTGTATTTAAATCGTTGGATAGATAAGAAATGATACAGCCGATTATAAAAAGCAATAAACCGATATAAATCGTAGGTTTTCGCCCAATACTATCTGACAAAGCACCATAAAATAATTGGCTCATTCCTAAACCCAAATAAAGCAATGAGATGCTTAATTGAATTTGTGTTTCATCTTTTTGTTGAAAGTCGCTTGCAATATTTTTAAA
>JAESST010000179.1 GCA_016763995.1 Flavobacteriales bacterium
AGACTCGAACTCGCGACCCCCTGCGTGACAGGCAGGTATTCTAACCAACTGAACTACCGGACCAATATCTTAATGAGCTTTCCTGTTTTTCAGGGACGGCAAATTTATCATAAATTTTCATTTTACAGCCAAAAAAATAAAAAAATTTTATAAAAAAATCATCTTATTTTTTGAGCGTTTCTAATCACCCTGTTTTAGAGATTATTAAAGAAATATTTTACCATTAGTAAAGAAGAATTATTTTCATGAAAAAAGGAGGTGTAGAATATATTTTATAAGGCTAAGCGGTCTATTTTCGCTTGGATCACTTGCCATACCTAGTGTACTTGGAATAGATTGCCGAATAGAATATATGCTTGATGCAGTATGTTAGGATGAGAAAGTCTCTATTATTGGAGCAAGTGCAGCAGCTTTATATGCAGTTATATTCTAAAACATAGAAACCTCTATTTTGAAATATTAGAAGTATCGAATATAAAGGAAGAAGAGGAGAGGAATGGTCTTCAGCAGAAGATAATGATAAGTTTAGAGAAAGCTTTTATGATCAATTTGAAAAGCAATCATTCCAAGTGTATTAGATTGTTGTCGTTTAATTACGGTGATTTCTGAAGTGAATTATAGTAATTCAGGCCTTTTGCAAAGGGTAGTCAAGGAAAGCAAGGATTAACAGCGCTTTATCAATTTGAATTGAAAATTGAGAAGCTTCTTCTTCATTTTATAGGAGTAGATTATTCGCCATATTTATACTCCCTAAAATCTGTTACTTGAACCCAAGCAAATTATGAGTTGGAAATTAGGGTTGCGATTTGTAGTTAAAGATTGAATTTCTTTTAATGAATGTTATCTGTTTTTGTTTGATTAAATTGGTCTTTCAAAATAGAATCACATGAAAAGAATCATTTTTTGCATTAGTTTTTTAAGCTCCCTTATTCTTTCTGCTCAGCAGGGCCTAGAATATCAAAAGCCTTCACAGGAAATTTTAGATTTAGTAGATGTCGATCTAGCACCTGCGGTGTTGATGGATGAAAAAAGAGAAAATATGGTGCTTTTATACAGAGATGCATATAAGACCATAGCAGATTTATCTCAGGAGGAACTCAGGCTGGGTGGGCTAAGAATTGATCCTAAAACCAATATTGGAAGTAGAACAACATATTACAAAAATATAAAGTTTAGGAAAATTGGTTCTGATGGAGAAGCAAAACAAGTAACAGGTTTACCTAACAATCCTAAGCTTTCTAATTTCTCTTGGTCGCCTAATCAGAAAAGCATTGCTTTAACCAATACAACAGCAGATGGGGTAGAAGTATGGGTTTTAAATGTTGAAAAAGGCAGTGTTAAAAAGCTAACAGAAGCAAATGTAAATGCGAATTTAAGAGATGTTGTTAATTGGTTTGAAGATTCTAAGTCTTTCCTAGTTAAAACGACTTCAAAAGCTAGTAAGCCCTTAATTAATACAAAATCTGCGATTCCTACCGGCCCTACAATTTCTGAAAACAAAGGAAAGAAGGCACAGAATAGAACCTACCAAGATTTATTAAAGAACCCGAACGATGAATTCAATTTTGAGCAACTAGCACTTTCAGATTTAGTGAAAGTATCATTGGATGGAAAGAAAGAAGCTTGGTTATCTTCTGCAATGTATCGTGGAGTAAGTTTTTCTCCTGATGGAAACTATGTAATGGTAACCACTGTAGAAAAGCCTTTTTCTTATTTGGTGACTTATGGAAGATTCCCAAGTAAAACCATTATGTATGATAAAAATGCTAAGAAAGTAGAGACCTTGATAGAAGTACCTCTAATTGAAGATTTACCTCAAGGATTTATGGCAGCTAGAACAGGCAAGAGAGGTTTTAGATGGAGAGATGATAAACCATCAACGATTATTTATGCAGAAGTATTAGATGGAGGAGATCCTAAAAATGAAGTGGAATATAGAGATGAAGTATTTGAATTAGAAGCTCCATTTAGCGGAAAGGGAAAGAGCATTTTAAAAACAATCAATCGATTTAGTGGAATCACATGGGGAAATGACAATGTAGCCATTGCCTACGATTATTGGTGGAATACTAGAAACACGAAAACGTATCTATTTAATCCTTCGGATGCCAAGATTAAGGCAGAAATTTTGTTTGACCGAAATTACCAAGATCAATACAGTGATCCAGGAGATTTTGAAACGAAAAAGAATGAGTTCGGGAGCTATGTATTATCAATGAAAGATAATCAAGCATTTTTATTAGGAGATGGATTTACAGAGAAAGGACAGTTTCCTTTTTTACATTCTTTTGATCTTACTACAAAGAAGGTAACAGATATTTATACCTCAAAATTAGAAGGTAAAGTAGAAGACTTACGCTCTTATGATGTGGAAAAGGATAGAGTTTTAGTTAGGATAGAATCTCCAACAGAGTTTCCAAATTACTATTTTAGAAATGTAGCGAAAGGAGTTTTAAATCAGTTGACTGCTTTTAAGAATCCATTTGCAAGCATACAGAACGTTCATAAAGAAGTTATCAATTACAAAAGAGAAGATGGTTTAGATTTAAGCGGAACACTATACTTACCTATTGGTTACGATAAATTTAAGAAAGAAAAAATGCCAATGATCTTATGGGCTTATCCTAGAGAGTATAAAGATAAATCTAGTGCCGGACAGAATACTCAAAATTCGAATGAATTTACTTACCCATATTACGGATCTCCTGTGTATTGGGTAACGAAGGGATATGTAGTATTAGATGATGCGACCTTTCCAATTGTTGGTGAGGGAGATGAGCAACCAAATGATTCATTTAGAAAGCAATTGGTCTCAAATGCTAAAGCCGCGATTGATGCAGTAGATGATATGGGCTATATAGATCGAAATAAAGTAGCCGTTGGAGGTCATAGTTATGGTGCTTTTATGGTAGCGAACCTTCTTTCTCATTCTGATTTATTTGCAGCAGGAATTGCGAGAAGTGGAGCTTATAATAGAACATTAACCCCTTTTGGCTTTCAAAGTGAAGAACGTAACTATTGGGAAGCTCCAGAAATATACAACACCATGTCGCCTTTTATACACGCTGAAAAGATGAAGCATCCTCTACTATTAATTCATGGGGAAGCAGATAACAATTCAGGAACTTA
>JAESST010000180.1 GCA_016763995.1 Flavobacteriales bacterium
AAAAAAGGACTTGCGATGTTATCTTATCTGAATCGAATGATTATTACAAGGACCTTTCTCCAGAGATGAGAGAAATATTTGTGCTAAGACTACTCTATTTTTTGAAGCACATTAACTTCTCCTCATCCAATCAGATTTGTTTAACTTTTGAAATTAAGACTCTTGTGGCCAGCGGTTTTGTGCAGCTAACTTTTGGTCTAAAACGATATCGTTTACGAAATTTCGAAACAATTCACATTGCACATAAACCCTACGCTTATAAAGACATTGGGCTCTTGTACCATGGAGATACTAATCCTAAAATGGCAAGAATTAATCTGGTTTGGAAAGTAGTTGAAGAAGGCTTTAAAATACCCGACGACTCCCTCAACCTCTCTATTCATGAATTCTCGCATGCATTAATTCTCGATAATAAAGAGAGAATGACATTTAGGAAATTTTACCGTCATAAAGATCTCATCTATTATTTACTAGCAGCAAAATTAGAGATGCACCGTATTCGCAAAGGAAATGATTCCCTTTTTAGATCATATGGCGCTACTAACTTAATGGAATTCTTTGCAGTTTCGGTAGAAGTATTCTTTGAACAAAGCAAACGTTTCGCATCAGATTACCCCATTCTATTTGAAAGGCTCTGCTTCTTATTAAAACAAGATCCTCGGCAAAGAAATAATCCGAGAATTTAAACTCTCTATTCAGAATCTTCTACAGGTTCTATTAAATCCACCTTTCCGATAATTTCAAACTCTGTTCTCCTGTTTAATCTTCTTCCCTCAGGATTATCTGAACCATCTTCATTGGTATTTGGAGCAATTGCTTGAGATTCGCCATAGCCTTTTGCTACTAAACGTTCTTTTCGAACCCCTTTAGATATCAAATATTTCACAACACTCTGCGCTCGTTTTTGTGACAAACTTTGATTGTAAGCGTTGGTCCCTTTGCTATCGGTGTGCGAGCCTATTCTTACTTTGATTGTAGGATTATTGGTTAAAATGAGATAAAGCGTTGTATCTATGGAAGCCATTGCCCCTGCAGTTAATTTAGGGCTATTGAATTCATATAAGATATCTAATAACAGAACTGGCTTCGATGGTATCTTCTCAACTTGTAATCGTTTAGTGATAGTTTTAGATTCCTTAATATTTTTTGTATTAATCTTGTCTATTATAGTTAAGTACCCGTCTTTTTCAATTTCTATGCTATATTCCTGTCCTTCCTCTAATTTAATCTCATACTGATCAGTATCTATCCTATAGCTCTGTGATAAATACCTATCGTTCGACTCCTTATCCTCTATGTATACATTTACCTTGTAATTTGATAAGACCTCATTTCCATCCATTATTTTCCCTTCAGCACTAATCTTAACATATTCCGAATAGGTAAATTCATAGATATCGTCGCAACAAGTTTCACTTAACAATGCCGCCCCCCCTTTACGATTGGAAACTAGGAATCCTCCTTCCTTACTTTTATGCAAGGTAAAATCTAAATCGTCAGCAGAAGAATTAATGCTAGCTTTCAAAACTCTAGGTTCTTCCCATTTACTTTTTTCCCCATTTACCGAATAAATGTCCAAACCACCGAGACCAACATGTCCATCAGAACTGAAATAAAGACGATGGGAAGCTAGATCGTAAAATGGAGTGCACTCGGTACCGACGCTGTTTATTTTTGATCCTGCATTTCGAGGAGATTTGAAGTACTTTCTCTTTTTGTTATATTCTGTATACCAGATATCTAATCCACCTTTACCGCCAGGTCTATCCGACACAAAATACAAGACTTCTTGATTCGACTTTGCTGCTCTTCCAATTGCAGGTTGTGTTGTCGTATAATTTGCTAAATTAATCTCTTCGTTCAATTTTACTGGTTCTGACCAACTTTCAGATTCTTTCTCCGAAAGGAAAATTTCACAAACAATTCTTTTCTGCCAGTTTTTCTCGCAATAGGTAAAATATAGTCGTTTCCCATCTTCAGAAAGTACTGCGTTTCCAATATTTTTATTGTTCTGATTAAATGGTCCGTCAAACTCCCCTTTCGAAACCCATTCTTCCCCCTCTCTTTCGGCAACATATAATTTTCTAACTGGCATTTTTAAACTATCTACCTTATCTATGTCGTAAAGGTTTACATTCTTCTCCTTCAAAGAACCATAAATCATCACATTAGGCCCTACTGAAATAGGTGAAAATTCTATGTGTGGCATATTCACTGATGAGCTTAAATGCTTGCTCAAAGCAGTTGCTGTAGAATCTTTCGATGCAATGGCATAAGTACAACTTAGTAATCTGTTTTTTACCAACTTTCTGTAAGAAGGGTCTTTTATCTCACGAGATAGTTTCTTAAACTTTTCGTAATTCTTTTTTGCTTCAGCATACTTTTCCTGTGCCATCTGAACTTCTCCCAAGAAAAAATAACTTAAAGGGAAGCCTTCAGCTCCTTTCTCAATTAGTTTCAGGTACCACTTTTCTGCTTCTTTATAGTTTCTAGTTATTCGATATAAATCTGCTGTTTTTTCAACTAAGTTCAAATTATCAGATGCACGATTCGACCATTCTTCATAATGAGCCAAGGCCGTATATGAATCGCCTAATCTAAGCGCACTTTTAGCTGTATTTTTTATCTCCTTTAAAGATTTTTCTTCCAAACTTGAAGCAGAATATTGAGCCCACATTGTTTGCTGTAAAAGCAAACAAACAAGAGTTAACGCATACCTATAAAATTGTTTAGTTAAACTATTCATCATCTTTAATATCTATCGCAAGGAATAGCCATTTTTTTAGGAGAAAATGAAGGAGCTGTAAAAACCAATGATAATTCATAGGTTCCTTTATTGGTACTAAATTCACTCAATTTTCCAACATTAAAATCATAACTCAATCCTATATCAAATCTTTTATAAGTCATCCCTACTACTGGAATAATGGCATCTCTATTTCTAGAGAAACCACTTCTGTATAACAAGCCTAATTGAAGTTTCGAGAAAAACTCATTTTCTAATTCATTATGTAAACTAACCCCTAGCACGGTATTTTGCGCTTTAGAAGCTCGCATGTAAGAAAATTTTGGCTCAATCAAAATGGTAGAATTCATTCGATAAAGAAGCGATCCATGATAAATAGCCGTTAAACCCAATGTTGCATCTTTATCATCAAAATAACTATCCTTCGGATTATTTAAATGCATTAGAGAAAAACCAAACTTTGCTTTGAACTTTGAGAATGTTTTTGCCCAAGCAAAACCGGCATTGAAATCGACAAAATTTTGAGATTCTTGCAGACCATTTTCTAGGTTATCTAAATTCCCATCGAACTCCCCTCTTTCATAAACCCATTGATTGGGGAAAGTTTGGCTACCAAGGTCAAAACTCTTTAAAACAAGACCAACTTGTAGCCCTCCTCGTAATTCGTACCCTGCTATCATCTTCTTGTAGGAACCACTCAATTGAATTTTAGAAGTATTGTAGCCAAAAGTAGAAACCTGATCGTTAATCACAATTATGCCTGCTGTGATTTCATCTGTATAATGATAAAACTTATGATCGAACGACACCATTGAGGTAATTATGGGTGAGTTGCCAATTTGCTTCCACTGGTTCCTATGATTCAATGTTACTCTATAAATTCCATCGTAATCCCCCATTAAAGCAGGATTCAAATTTTGCTGATTCGTATAAAACTGAGAAAGGTGAATCTCTTGTGCCTTAAGAAAAAGCGAACAAACCAAACAAAGCACCAATAGTCCAATCTTACTCATTACCAGTTCTTAGGATTTGAAGAGAGATAAGTCTCTGCCATTTTTTTATACTGACCATCAGTAAATTCGCAGGCACATGGATAATAAGACATGATGTTTCCTACGTGAGGATCATAAAAATCCCCATTTGCATCTTTATCAGGTGAAATAAATCGACATTCAGGCATATCAATGTAAGCAGAAATGGTTATTCCATTGACATATGGATCTGCTGGAGTATCACAAATTCCATCACCAGTTGTTTCACAATCTGTACCATCTACCAGTTGCGTAGAAGGCTCTTCGAAAGTATGCTTTAATCCAAAAAAATGCCCCATTTCGTGAGCTATTGTAAAATCCCCAGGAACTGTACAATCTTTATCAATAAATACATTGCCTGAAGATGCTATACCTCCCAAAGTTGCTCTACCACATATATCTTCATTTGTAAAATCTTGTGTAAAAAACATGTTAATTCTACTTTTTAGCCTATTTTTTATCGCAAGCTCATCCGATTGATTGTCGAATCTTAAATCATCGTATTGATAATTATCAACCGTTCTAAATTCACATACTTCAAAGGAAACGCAGATTGGAGCAAATTGTATGTTTAAACTATCAATCGCCGAATTAATGTCAGCTTCTGTAATATTTGTATTCCCCAATGTATCTTTTACAAGATGCGCAACAATGGAAAACCTCTTATTTAAACATGGAAGTGGACTATTTCTTGCTTGCCCATAATAAACAAAAGCAAAAAACAATATCACCGTAACTAATCCACTCCTTATCATTCTATTATTCAAAATATGTTTCTATAAGTGTCTACGAATTTACAATTTTCTTACAGACAATATTAATTCTATAACAATAGATACAATACTCACTTAACTTTAATTGAACATCGTGTGCAATTGAAATGAGGGGAATATTGTATTAATAATTCGGATCTCTAATATATAACGGAACGTAATGCCTATGAATTAAATTTAGGTAATATGTAAAATTAATTGGGTTTCCATTTTTTAATGCAGGAGATTTCCATTTAACTTCCTGAATAGCAGCAATGTAATAACCCATATCAATTTCGCTCACATACCCTTCAAGTATTTTCAAATCAACAACTTGTGCCTTAACATCAAAATCAATTCTTATTATAACATTACCTTCAACAAACTCCTCCCCATTCTTAATTTCAGGTTTATACCCTCTAATTGGATTTCCTGCTAAAATTATATATTGTACAAAATCAACATCATTATTGAAAACTGGTAAGGTGATTTCATTTGTATCATACTAATGGTTTTTTGTTCTTTATTTTTTGAATAGCGTATATATCATCTTTCGATAATTTGACTTTATACTTTGCAACACCAATTAAGTCATTATTCCTAGAATTTCTTTCAACTATCTCAAAGGTGCTATCATTCTGAGTTTTTATCTCTTTAATTCCATTGATAACATCAACACTACGCCAATAATTTAATGAGTCATCTGCTTTATAAGAATAACTTGAAATAAGCTCAAGTGGGTTAAGAAAATAATTTGATTTTTGGATCATAGGCCCAACTTTTGATATAGCCATATACTTAGCCTTACTCTTTGTTGTCGGTTTTAAGAACTTTTTATCTTTAAAATAACTTGTATCTGAAACCTGACTAATTAAAATAGAACTATTAAAAAGTAGAATTAAGGTTACATAGGTTTTATAATTCATAATTTGAATAAATATGAAAATGAAAGTACTTTAATTCTAAGTATATCTCAAGTATTTTTTAACTTTAACTTCAGTTACCTTTTGCTTATAAAAGGTACGAATCCACGATGAACATAAATTTTCAAATAAACAATAATAGTAGTCGCGAAAGAGATGCCAACCTTTATGTTTGTTCTGACAAACTATTGTTGACTTTGAGGGAGCTTTGTGGATTCCTAGATGATTTAAGTTGCCTGTTGCCAATCGTAGACCGTAACTAATGTCTCGTAAGAATTGACTCTTGGCAAATTGACAAAATAACATCGAAACTAACTGTGTCCAACTACTGTAGTCTTTTTGATACTTGTCTGAGTTATGTGATTTGACTAACTGATGGAACTTCGAGCGATCTAGTTTTTGTATAATCTGAGAAAACAGGCTTACATTTATCATAGGAGGAGTCTCTTTTTTGTTTTGCACAAAAAGATACTTGAGATATAAAAAAAGCTTCTCCCTTTTTAAAAAACATTAATAGGACACTATTGAAACAAAAAACCTAAACTCATAAACCCAATATTAAAAACATTAAATTAGCCAGATTTTCGATCTTAATCCGATTTTTAACGTTTTTATGAAGAAGCTTTTATCTATTTTATTGGTCTTCATTTGCATTTATTCTATAAATGCACAAACAGCATCTATTATGGATGGATGTGTACCTTTAACCGTGAATTTTGTTGCTCCCGCTGGCGCAACTTCTTCTTATTGGGATTTTAAAGATGGAGCAACCTCAAATCTCCTTAATCCTTCGAATACATTTACTGGAGCAAAGTCCTATGTTGTAGAGTACAGAGCTGTTCAAAACGGACCGATAATTAATACAATAATAATTAATGTTGCACCTAAACCTGTTCCAATGTTTGTGTCTGACACCACGATGGGCTGCGCTCCACTAACAGTTAACTTTGACGACATCACCACTGTAGATCCTGCCTTTACTGTAACGAGTTATTCTTGGGTTTTTGAAGATGGTGGTACAGC
The DNA here is from genome assembly GCA_016763995.1 of Flavobacteriales bacterium. GTDB lineage: Bacteria > Bacteroidota > Bacteroidia > Flavobacteriales_E > Vicingaceae > NORP294. The sequence continues at coordinate 6,476 of JAESST010000180.1, forward strand.
CATTGGGAAAAACATTTCTCACACCTTCTCTACTCCAGGTAGTTTTTTCGTTTCCTTAGAAATAAATACCAACTCGCCTTCCTGCGACGTAACCCGACAATTTAACAACTACATTACTACATCTGATAAACCTACTGTAAGTTTCACCACAAACCCAAATCCTCCTGTTGCTTGTATTTCTCCTTTAAATGTAGCATTCACCAATACCTCTAGTTCTGCTGCTGGTGGCTTAAGCTACAGCTGGGATCTAGGAAATGGTAATACGTCAAGCAGTACTAACCCTCCAAATCAAACTTACACCGTATCTCAAGCCTATCAAGTTAAATTAGTTGCCATCGATACAAATGGATGTTCTGACTCTTCTATTCGAACTGTATCTATAGGAACTCCAGAGCCCTTGCTACAATTTAAAGACACCCTATGTATTGACGAAAAAGATACCATCTTCAATAATTCTAGTGGTGCAGCTACTTGGGGTTTTAATCAACTGGGGCTTGAAATACATGGTAATTATAAAGGTTTACATCCGATGATCAGTTTTGAAACAGGCGGAACAAAGACCATTGATTTAAGATTATCTGCGGGAGGCTGCTTTAAAGATACCACTCTTACCATCTTCGTTCATGAAGTTATCGCAGATTTTGTTAGCTCTCCAAGTTATTCTTGTTCTTATCCTGCTAACATAAATTTCACCTCTACTTCTACTACCGAACCTAATTCAACTTATCGGTGGGTTTTTGATGATGCAACAAATGCAACGGGAATAACTGCAACTAAAGATTACATTAATGTCCCTGATACTAGCCCCTATCACATCAACGTAGAAGAGTATTATAGAACCACTCTTTTAGTTACCAACAGCTTTGGCTGTACGGATGTTATTTCGAAATCAGATACAGTACATGCTCCTACTGCATTAATGTTGCCATCAGTTGTTAGAGGTTGTGTACCACTCGATGTAACTTTCTCAGATTCTAGTTTAGTTTCCCTATATAAGTCCCTTGCTAAGTGGGAATGGTTCTTTGGTGATGGAACTTCTGTCACAAGATTAAATAGGGACCCTACTACTCATACTTACAACTCTACAGGAAAATACTTTGCTTACCTAGTAGTCACCACTTTGGATGGTTGTACGGATACTTCCTATTTAACTAAAATACAAGTTGGTGAGCCAATAACGCCAAATTTTGTAGCTGATAAATTAGTAATTTGTATTGGAGACACGGTCGACTTTACAGATCAAACGGTATCTCTTATCGCCGATAGTATCGATACTTGGAATTACTCAACTGAAGGAAGCCGTCTTTTTAGCTGTGCTGATAATAATAACCCTTCATGGGTATATAATAACGAAGTTGGCTTGCAAGACGTTACCATGACGATTGGCTTTAATGGATGTTATACTTCATTTACTCGTCAGGGTTATATTGAAGTGAAAGGAGCTGTAGCAGAAATAGATTACTTAAAATACTGTGACCAAGATTTTCTTGTGGACTTTAAAGATAGTAGTCAAAATTCCAACAATACATTGTGGCAATTTGGCGATGGAACGACAGATATTACCAGTAATCCTAGCCACACCTACCCTAGTACAGGAGATTATACGGTTACTTTAAGAGCAGAAGACCAAGGCTCTGGTTGTCAAGCGACTTTTGACACCGCACAAATTTATATTCGAAATTTAACAGCAAGATTCCAAGTTGACTCTATTTTTGACACCACTATTTGCGCTGGAACTGGCGTAATTTTTGATGCGAGCCAATCAAATGATGTTTATGAATACTGCCACAGAGGATACCGATGGGTCACCAGCGATCCATTTATGAGACCCTACACGACAGATTCTGATACTGTATTCAATCAATTTATTACTCCAGGGCCCACTACTGTACAACTGTTTACAACTGATATTAATGGCTGTATCGATACCGCTAGTAAAACAGTACGTGTTTATGATATTACTGCAAATTTTGGAATTGATGATTTAGATGTCTGCCCCGGCCAACAACTTACATTCACTGACTCAAGTTTTGCAGATACGACCATTAGTCGATGGTATTGGAATTTTGGAGATTCAAGTATTCTTAATACCCAAAGCTTCACCAGAAGTTATGACACTCTTCCTGAATTAAACTACCCATTTCCAAACCCTACACAAAGAACAGAAGTTATTTCCTTATCTGTTTTTGATACTCTTGGTTGTGGTGCAAGTAAGAATATACGTATTACTTTTTATGAACCTAAAAGTATCATTACTGTAAGCGACTCTACCATTTGTTCAGGTTCTACTGTCAACTTCTCAGCTAGTGACTTCACAGAAAAGGGTTCTAATTTAACCTTTGATTGGGATCTTAAAAATGGAAGTACCAGTGGACTTCAGAATCCAACTAGCACTTATTCTGTTGCTGGAAATTACCTCGTTGAATTAGAAATTGAAGAAGTCGCAACCGGATGTAAGAATGATATTACACAAAATATAGAAGTTATAGACTATCCAATCGCTGGCTTTAGCACTAGTGCTGATGGCCAAAAATACC
>JAESST010000007.1 GCA_016763995.1 Flavobacteriales bacterium
AAGCAAGCTAAGCGTCGTTAAAAAAAAGAAAAGCAGAGAAATTCTCATGGCTTAAATTTACGAATGAATTATTAGCAAATTTTCAATTACGAATTACGAATCAAGCTTATAGCGAACGACGATAGGAGTGCGGCTATCTTGCTAATTAAAAATTAATAATTCCCAGATTCATAATTCAAGAATTAGTAATTCCCAGATTAGTAATTCGTAATTAATAAAGGTCATAGCGAACGACGATAGGAGTGCGGCTATCTTGCTAATGAAGAACAGCTATTTCAATCTGATAGAGAAAGGCTACTTTCGAACTTTGCATCTTGATACAATTTAAAAGGGCATTTCGACACAAACAAAGCAAAAATTTGCCCACTCAAGGTACTTTGGAAACACTCGAGCTACTATATATACCCCTGAAATAGGTTGACCTAAATAAGGGTCAAAACGATGAAATCATCCAAGCAGTTAATCAGAAAAAAGATAAAGCGAAGCTTACTGACAAAGTCCTAATGTTCTAATACAAACTAAGAATTAGATCCAGCTTCTTCCTAACATATTCTGGGTTTACTGGTAGGCAGTAAGCAGAGATGATTGCAGGGATTTTTAAAGAAAAATGAAGCAAAGAATACATGTGGCGAGTATTATTAAATTCATAATAATATTACTCCGGCTATTCATGAATTAAGTTCACAAATTCATGAATGATCCTTTTGGATTCATAACTGACTCTTTAAATTGAATGGATAGATTAGGAATAAATCAATATTCAACTCATTTGTCTACTAAATTCGCCTAAAATAATAGCTGTAGCAATCGATACATTAAATGATTCAACTTCTCCTTGCATTGGAATTTTTATTGGATCTGATACCATATCCATTAAATCCTCACTGATTCCTTGAGACTCATTTCCCACTACTAAAATTGCAGGTGCAATCAATTTCTTCTCATATAGATTCTCCCCTTTCAAGTGAGCCGCATAAATACTAGTTGATTTAGGAATTCCATTGATGTACTCTACTAAATCTGTTCGCACTATTTGCATTCTAAAGATAGAGCCCATGCTGGCTTGCACTACCTTTGAACTAAAATGATCAACACAGTCAGGAGAACAGATCATTGTTTTCACTCCAAGAGCATCAGCCGTACGAATAATCGTTCCCAAATTCCCAGGATCTTGTATTTTTTCAGCAAGTAAGGTAATTGGTGAATCAACAGCTTTAACTTCTTCAGGAATTTCAACTACAGCTAATATTCCTGGAGGCGTTTTAAAAGCGGATATGCGCTGCATGACTCTATCATCGCAACTTTTCAGTTCTACTTTCTTAGATTCGAATTCAATAGATGAAGCTACAAAGCGAACGTTAAAGCCTGAATTAAGAGCCTCTTCTACCACTTTCACCCCTTCCACAACAAATAAGCTTTCTTGTTTCCGATATTTCTTTTGTTGAAGAGAAACGATTAATTTTTCTTCCTTTTTAGTTAAGCCTATCATATTGACTAATTTCGCCTTTTAATGAAGAAATCTCCGAAAGCATTTTATTTTTTTCGGTTCAAAAGTAGCGTTTTGTTTGCTTTTGGAATTTCGATTCTATGCTATTCTTGTAGCCCCACCCGACATTTAAAAGATTCGGAACAGCTATTGAATAAAATCACGATTAAATCAAATGGGAATAAAAAGTTTAATGGTAAACTAAATTCAATTGCCAAACAACAACCTAACCGCAAGCTACTGGGGATTTTCCGGCTTTACCTCGGAATATACAATCTATACTCCCACAAAGCAGATTCCAAAATTAAAGACAAACTTGGAGAGGCTCCTGTTATTTATGACTCCACTTTAAATCAACCCTCTTTAGATTTAATGACTCGCTTTCTAAACAATAAGGGCTATTATGAGAATACAGTATCTGTTGAAATACTTCCACACAAAAAAAGAAAATCCTTAGCCGAAAGTAAAAAGGTTAAAATGGTATTTACCATTAATAAAGGGGAGCGTTATCTTATCTCTCGGTTCGATAAAGAAATAACCGATCTCACTATTAAGCAGATAATAGAAAGTTCTAACACCAATCAGAATCTTAAAATTTACGACCCCTTCGATTTAGATAAGCTAAAAGAAGAGAGAATTCGAGTAGAGCGTCTACTTAAAAACTTTGGGTACTATAAATTCTCCAGAGAATATGTTGTATTTGAGGCAGACACTTCTCAGCGAACAAAATCTGCCGCCTTAAAAATGGTTATAAAAAACCCAACTATTAATTATTACAATACAGACTCTTTAATAGAGGGAAAACATCAAACCTATACCATTAATTCGGTACAAGTCAGGATTAATGGAAATCAGACTACCGAATTACTACACAAAGGAGACACCTCTATGGTTGACTCTATGCTTTTTATCAACTTAAAGGAAAAGGAGTTTAATAAAAAAGCTATTTCTCGAATCACTTATATTCGACCGGGCCAGCTTTTTAGTTTAAAAAACCAAGAAGAAACATATCGAAATCTCTCTTCTCTGAAGCTTTTTTCTAACGTTAGCATTCAATATGAGCCTGACTTTTATGCCAATGACAATGGCCTTATTGCCACAATTGACCTTAAACCAAGAAAACAAAAATCGTTGACCATTGAAACAGAAGGCACCAATAACGGAGGGAACCTAGGGGTAAATGGAACGGTTAACTTCCAAAACAATAATACTTTTAAAGGTGCGGAAATTTTAAACATTAGTTTTAATGGGGGTTTGGAAGCCCAAACGATCCTAACAGGAGAAGATGAAAAAAAGATTTTAGGAGGATTTCTGCCCTTTAACACCTTGGAATTTGGGCCAGAGATTAACCTAGAAATACCACGATTCTTGCTTCCGGTTAATGCCGATCGCTTTTCTCCAAGAGGAAATCCAAGAACAACCTTTAATGCTTCTTACAATTTACAAGAACGACCTGATTACCGTCGAGACGTCACCAAGACTTATATTGCTTATTCGTGGAATGAATCAGCAAATAAGACACATGTAATTCAACCTTTTGACCTCAGCTACATCAAACTTGACCCAAGTAATACTTTCTCCGCTGCTTTAGAGAATATTGAAAATCCATTTTTAAGAAACTCCTATACAGACAACTTAATATTGGCTTCAAAATATAGCTTTATTTACAACTCTAAGAATTCCAATCGCTTAAAGAATTATATCTTTTTCCGTGGAAATATTGAATCTGCGGGAAATCTACTTTCCCTTTTTACAAAAGAGAAAGGACAATCGATCAATGAAGATAGCACAATAGATAAGTTTGCTGAAATTGCAGGAATTCGCTTTGCTCAATATATTAGAGCAGATATTGACTTCAGATATTATCAAATTTCAACTTAAACCAACTCATTTACCGCCTATCAACCGGACTTGGTTTGCCCTATGGTAATAGCATTGCAATGCCT
>JAESST010000181.1 GCA_016763995.1 Flavobacteriales bacterium
CATTGCTGTTCTCTTTTATTGATATTTGTGAATGCTTCGCATTTGAGTAACTGCCCTGCCTCCCATTCCACGCCTTACTAAAAAGAGGAAGTCTACAACAGATAAAGCTGTGCGAAATCTAACAAAAAAAGAGTGGGCTGTAAGGCCATTCCAACGGATAAAATTACTGGAAAACGTTTTATTTTTTTGAAACCTTATACGCATTAATCATTGATTTTCACAAGAGATAAGCTACTTTATTACACTCATTTTTTGAATAAAAAAGCTTCTATCACTCTCCGTTTTACAAACGTCTAATCCCTTTTTTAAGCATTCAACTTGTTTTACAGAATCTATCCCTTCATACAGATCGGCCAATAACGCATAGTACAAATTATTTTCTTCCAACTTAATTTTTAACGCTTCTTCTATAGCCGCTTCTTTTCCTTTTACTTTTGATAAAGCATAGGTTCTATTCAAGGCAGCAATAGGAGAATAATCCAATTGCAACAAACGGTTGTAAAACTGAAGGACAGCTTCCCACTTTCTTGTCTCATCATCCAACATTCTAACATGGCTGAATGCAATTAAGGCTTCTAAGTGGTATTTGCTTTCTGCACCAGATGAAGCATTCAAAAACTCCTCTCCTTTTTCAATTAATGCTTGATCCCATTTTGATTGATCTTGATCATTCAATAACACCTGATTTCCTTGCTCATCTATTCTAGCTTCAAAACGAGAAGCATGGAAACAGAATAGTGCCATCAAGGCGTTCACTCTTGGCAAATCTGTCTTTTCATAGCTCAACAGCAATTGTAATAATCGCATCGCTTCTAAACACAGGTCTTTTTGAATCTTTTGATCTTTAGTAGAAGAATAATAGCCCTCATTAAACAACAAATAAATTACTGACAATACATTCTCAGTTCGTTCTTCAAATTCTTCTTCCTTGGGAAAAACAAAATCTCTCCCATTTGCCTTCAATTTTTCTTTCGCTCTATATAGCTTTTTATTTATCGTCGATTTCGTGCTTAATAAGGCATTGGCAATTTCCTCTATTCCAAAACCACATAAAATCCGTAAGGCTAAGGCAACTTGAGATTCTTTAGGATTTAAGGGATGACAAATTGCAAAAATAATTCGCAACTGACTGTCTTGTATGTTATGCTCCGATAAATCTAATTCTTGAAAAGGTTCTAATTCCTTCTCAAAAATCAATTCACGTTCAATTTTAGAACGGTAAAGGTCATTTCGCTTAAAATGATCTTTTGCCTTGTTCTTTGCCACAGTATATAACCATGCTTTCGGGTTATCTGGGATCCCTTTGGCTTTCCATGTTTCACTTGCTTTGTAAAAAGAATCGCTCACAAAATCTTCCGCTATTTCAATAGTAGAAATCCCGTAAGTCTTGCACAATACAGCTACAATTCTGCTATATTCAGTCCGAAATAAATGAGGAATGAGTTGATTTGACATATAGCTTTCAAAGATAAAAAAAAGCCTGTCCAAAAAAATGGACAGACTTTTCTTCATTTACAATTCATATGTTTATTCAAAAGCAGAAAGATCCATCACACTTCTTACCTCAACAGTTCCTCCTATTCCTAAGGTAGGACAACCTTCTGATAGGCGAACTGCATCCTCTAAATCATCTGCTTTAACTAAAATGTAACCACCTACAATTTCTTTCACCTCTGCATAAGGTCCATCAGAAACTAATCCTTTAGCATTAACAGTTCTTCCTTCAGGCTCTAGCGCATTAGTCCCAACAAATTTCCCTTGGGCAGCTATTCCTCCAATCCAATCTTGCCACTGTTGAACAACAGTTTGCATCTCTTCCATAGAGGGTTTGCTTGGGTTCTCTTTTTTTCAGTTCTAAAAAGCATCAAAAATTCTTTCATTGTATTTTATTTTAAAGATTATTTACTCCTATGACTTTTAAGTTTTCGAAAATAGGACAAGAAATTTATTTTTTCCTATCTCATTTAAAAATTCTATTTTCTTCGATGTTGCTCCATGAATTGGTTTGATGGAAAAAGAGAATCTACTTGATCGAAAAAATGTACTGCCTTTTCTGTTTCTCCCATTTCTTGATATATTTTCCCTCTGTAAAAATAAACCTCCCAATCATCAGGAAAATCATTCATCATAAGCTTATTCAAAGCTAAAGCAGCTTTATAATCTTTATTCGAAATTGAATTACATTGCAACCAATAGCAGGCTCCAAGAGACTGAATATAATTTAGGCTATCATAACTTTCCCAGACAATTGATAGGGAGTCGAGTTGTTTTCGTTCTATCAGTTTTTCCAATAGAAAGCTGACATCTTTTTTTGCGGGTGTTATTTTAAAGACATCCGACAGATAACTTAATCCAATAATATCAATAGATGACTGGGAATTAGATAAGATGATAATTCCTTTTTTAGTGAAAGCTTGATAGCCTATAAAACTGCTATAGCCTCCTGAAATTCCATTGTGAAATACAATTCTTTCAGCTGATGTTTTATCCACCAACCATCCATCGTTCATATATAGCGATTGAGCGTAATTTATTTCTACATCATTTGAATCATGAAGGAGAGCTTGAAATACAGGATTATGCTCTTGTAGATATTTTACATATTGAGCTAGGTCTTTTGTTGTCGATTTGATTCCTCCTAAATAACTTAAAGAGTGGGGAAAGCCCCAATGAGATACTTTGACTCCAAAATTATGCGGACTTGTCATTTCATTTTTTCCTGTTACCAATAAGAGTGAACTGGTCAAGCCTATTTCATCAATGAAATTTTGAAGGCTCATATCAAAATTACGTTCAATGATATAACCAAGTAATGCATAGCCCAAATTTGAATAATTCCATTGATGAGCGGAATCTAACTCCAACGCATCTAAATCTTCGATAAACTCCTGTTCAGAGTAATTTTGATACGGATTCGACCAATCTTTTGCCCAGAAGTCAATGGGTAAGCGAGCTAATCCAGATGTGTGGTTGATTAATTCTTGAAAAGTTATTTGTTTAATTGCTTCTGGAAAAGAATCAGGTAGGTAAGCAACTATCGAACTGTCTAGACTAAATTGATGCTCTAGAGCAAGCTCTTTAATTAGGGTCGATGTAAACGTCTTACTCAAAGAAGCAATTTCAAAGAGAGAGTTCTCTGAGATTGCTTCTCCTTCTGAACTCGCAGTACCAAAATTATAATAATTAATGTTCCCGATTGAATCAATCGTTGCAATAGCGATTCCCTGATTAATGCCACTCTCAACTCGATGTAAAACTTCTGCGCTTATTTCTTTTGGTAATTTTATTTGTTCTTTTTGGGATTCAGTCTTTATACAAGAACTGAGAAGAATAAGGGATATCAGATAAAGTGGATACCTCAACATTATATAAAATTCTTAAAAATAGTCTCTTTTATTCCTTCCCACTCCCACTTTATAATACTATAACAAACAGAATTTCTTCGATAAGCATCTGGCATTAGCATATGGTGTCTTAACTCTCCTTCATAGCTCGCTCCGATTTTCTCCATGGCCTTTATTGATTGAGTGTTTCGACTATCAGTTTTCAGCTCCACTCGTTCAAATCGCAATTGCTCAAAGGCATAAGATAGGAGTAAGAATTTGCAGTGTTTATTTAATCCAGTTCCTTGAAAATCTTTGTCAATCCATGTCCAGCCAATTTCCAAGCGTTCATTGGGGACAGAAACATTTCCGAAACTGGTACTTCCCGCATAACGCTGCTTCTCTTTATCATAAATAATAAAGGCATAGCGAAGCTCTTTCCCTCTGCTGATTAAAGCATTAGCTATATAGTTGTTAAGGTTTTCCTTATTTCCAAACAAGGAAGGAGAATACTTTAACAAATCGGGTGACTTTTCAGCAATGGGCAACAATACCCCCAAATGCTCTAATCCCAATGGTTCAAGGCGAACTCTATCGTTCTCTAACACAATTATTTCCTTAAAATTCATCTGCTTTTACGTTGAGGAGTTGCTAAACTCTAAAGTAAATATTTTATCGTTATTTCTGTGGATACAAAACTGATTAGTACCGATCGCATCGCTCTTTATACTTTTAACCTGAGCTCGTTTCTTCTTAAAAATTCAGAACGTAGATAAATAGTGAGATTTGATTAA
>JAESST010000182.1 GCA_016763995.1 Flavobacteriales bacterium
AAGGTTCGAATCCTTTCGCGCTCACACTAAGAACCAAAGGCCTACATTTTCATGTAGGCCTTTTTTTATGCTCGGTATATAGTTTTAAGTCAAGACTAAAATTGTGGATCAGATGGTTCTCAGCTATCCAATTAGGAGCTCATTTTTATTTATCATACCTACATAATAATAAGGATGTTTAATTTAAAAGCCAGAATCAACTGGTTTCAACTAAAAGGCGATTTGAAACAGAACTGCTAATAGTTAGCTTTGAAATCTTGTCGTAAGAAATAGACATGCTTTTATCAAAAGATTCTATTTGATGAATATAAATTTCGGTTCCTAATTGCAATCCTCTTTTGTTCAAAAAAAGCAAAAAATCAGTAGAGCTCTCTTGTAGAGCCCTTAGCATTACTTTACTCCCTGCGCTATAATTAGCAAGTGTCTTATAGTTATGTTTTACAATATCTCCTTTCTTATTAGGAATGGGGGAGCCATGTGGGTCAACAGTGGGGAAGCCCAACAACTCATCCATTCGATCAAACAAACTCTCTGATTTTAGATGTTCTAGTTCTTCAGCAATATCATGTACTTCTTCCCAGCCAAGGCCCATTATTTGTGATAAAAACATTTCAGATAGCCTGTGCTTTCGAATCACTAACGCCGCATTCCTCTTACCTTTATCCGTAAGTTTTATTGGCTTATATTTCTCATAAGTAACCCATCCTTGCTGGTGTAACTTCTTAACCATGTTATTTACAGTTGGTTTGGTTACATCCAAATTTTTTCCCAATTCGGACAAAGAAATTTCAGCATTCTTCAAATGCAAATAATAGAGGGCTTTAAGGTAATTCTCCTTTACTTGTGTTGGCATAAAGTTTTTTTTTACAAATATAAAAGTTATTTTTAAACAATAAAGTTAGAATAGTCTAACTTTATTATATTTGCAAGCCTAACATTTTCTTAACTTATCCTAAAATGCTTATTAAACATAAAAAACTTTTTACCCTCTTATCTGCTGGTTTATTATTATTTGCTTGTGAGAAATTTGAACCAGAAGCTCCAAATGAAGATGAGCTTTTAGATGGTCCACTGGAAGGATTAACAACTGCACAAAATTCTCAATTTCTAAAAGGTGATATCGCATTTAACGACGACGTATTTACTTCAAAGTCAGGATTAGGTCCTATTTTTGTTGCAACTAGTTGTGGTAGTTGTCATGCTGGAGATGGTAAAGGAACCCCCTTCACTACCCTAACTAGGTTTGGACAAACAGATGCTACCGGAAACAAATTTCTTCATCTTGGTGGCCCTCAATTACAGAATCGAGCATTACCTGGACACCTACCCGAAACAATTCCGGCTGGAGCTACTTCCTCAAAATTTACGCCACCCGCAGTTACTGGACTTGGATTTTTGCAATATGTAACCGATGCCGATATTCTAGCTTTAGCCGATCCTACTGATGCAAATAATGATGGGATATCAGGAGTGCCAAATTGGAACATACTCGAAGATTACCTTATACCTTCTAACAATGCCATAGTACAAAATGGGAAGTATATTCATCGTTTTGGTAAAAAAGCAGCAGCTTATGATTTATTGAATCAGACAGTAAACGCTTATAATCAAGATATGGGAATTACTTCTACTTTCGTTCCAAAGGATGTTTATTCAGGTTTGAGTATAGATCCCGAAGTATCAGATAATACTGTAAGAAATGTAGTAGCTTATTTACAAACATTAAAAGCTCCTATTCCAAGAAATCAAGATGATCCGCAGGTATTGAATGGAAAATTCCTTTCTTCAACAATAAAATGCGCCTCTTGTCACCAACCTCAAATGGTAACTGGTGATGCTCCAATTTCAGCTCTTGCACATAAAACTTTTTATCCATATACAGACCTCCTATTACATGATATGGGACTCCTATTGGATGATAATTATACAGAAGGTAGTGCTTTAACTTCGGAATGGCGTACGCCTCCACTTTGGGGACTTGGGCTTTCTCCAACAACACAGGGTGGGCAATATTTTTTACTTCATGATGGTAGGGCTAAAAGTATTGAAGAAGCAATTTCATTCCATGGAGGAGAGGCTGAAAATAGCAAAATCCAATTTCAAAACCTGAGTCAATCAGAAAGAGATGACTTAGTTAAATTTTTAGAAGCACTCTAAATTATGAAGCGGAAAGAGTTTATTAAAACTTGTGGCTTGGCTTGTCTAGGGATAAGCACGATGGGACTTTTGTTACAAGGCTGTGTTCCCACTAAAAATATATCAGCTGCTATTTTAGAGGAAAATTTGATAGTACCCGAATCAAATTTCTTTAGAAAAGACAAGCCTCTTAAGTATCTCATCGTAAGAAATGATAAACTACAATTTCCCATTTATCTATTTCGTTTTTCAGAATCTAAATACACCGCATTGTACTTGCAATGTACTCATCAAGGCAACGAACTAAATGCCTATGGAGATAAGTTAGTCTGTTCAGCCCATGGAAGCGAATTTGACAACAAAGGAAATGTAACCAATGGGCCTGCTACGCAGGCCTTGCGATCCTTTCCTATTCAAATAGAAGATCAAAATATCCTCATCTCATTAAAGAAAGCATGAAACAGTTAATCACTCTATCACTATTATTAATATCTGTACTATCATCAAAATCTCAGATAGATTCAACTCTTATAAAAGAAACGAAATTAGATACTACACAGCAGCAGTTAAATATGGATGCTATTTACAACCGCCCTTTTCTAAACTTTGGAAAGTTCCCTGTTTCTTTAGGAGGTTATGTAGAAGCTAATTGGCAGCATCTTGGGACAGATGGCGTATCTGAGGGACATCAATTTCAAATGAGAAGAATGACTTTATTTGTTTCTTCTTCCATAAACAAGAAAATAAAATTTCTAAGTGAAATAGAGTTTGAAGAAGGGGGAAAAGAAATAGCAATAGAATTTGCTTCACTGGATGTAGAGTTTCACCCTTTATTAAATCTTAGAGGTGGAATTATTATGAACCCTATAGGGGCTTTTAATCAAAATCACGATGGCCCAAAATGGGAATTTACAGACCGACCTATTTCTGCCACTCAAATGCTTCCAGCTACATGGAGCAATGCAGGCTTTGGTATTTTTGGTAAAACTTATAAGAAGGACTGGATGTTTGGATATGAGCTTTATTTCTCAGGAGGGTTTGATAATTCTATAATCGATAATGAAGAGAATAAAACCTTTTTACCTGCTTCTAAAGCAAATGACGAACGATTTGAAGAATCAGCAAGTGGAACGCCATTAACCTCAATTAAATTTGCTTTAAGACATAAAAAAATTGGAGAATTAGGCCTTTCTTATATGGGAGGCATATATAATACTTTTGAAGAAGATGGTATTAAGCTTGATGATAAAAGAAGATTAAAGGTCTTTGCAATTGACTATAACACAACTCTATCTAAATTTAACACCTTTATAACGGGAGAATGGGTTTGGATTTATGTAGATGTTCCTAATACTTATACTCAACAATATGGAGATAAACAATATGGTGGCTTTCTCGATATTGTACAACCTATTCTAAATCGAAAAATGTTTGATTGGGAAGATGCTACTCTAAACATTGCTTGCAGATTAGAATATGTGGATTGGAATGTCGGAACATTCAAAGAAACAGGAGATAATATTGGTGAAGAACTTTGGAGCATTATGCCAGCTATTAGTTTCAGGCCATCGCCACAAACTGTTTTTCGTTTAAATTATCGCATACAACGTCAGAAA
>JAESST010000183.1 GCA_016763995.1 Flavobacteriales bacterium
AGATGATTTTTTAAAACAATTAGAAATTCCAATACAACAAGAGTATGGCTTACTTCAAAATAGGATGACCGTATTTCAATACTTTTTAGATGAAGAGGATTTAACGGCTACTTACGACGATTTCTTAGCCTTAAAAAAGCTCATGCCCCTCTCCAAAGAGGTCAATTACAATTTAGTCTCTTTAAAGTTTAAACTATGGCTTGCAGGCTCGCAAGAAGTAAAGCCTGAAGTTTTTAAAAAAGAGATTAGAGGCTTGGCCCGTTATGGAATTTCTAGCAAATTGATTAATAGAATGTTGATTAATTACAACATCATTCTCCCCGAAATTAACATGTTTAAAAGAGATTACAAAGCGAAAGACAAAAACTTGAAAAGCATTTTCATGAAGTACAAGTACATTAGCCCTAAAGCACAGGACCTTTTAAAGCTTGCTCAATATTTTGTGGCTTATGGAAAATATGATTGGGCGACCAAACTCATTAAGCCTTATATCGGAAAGGTGGATACCGACGAGGATTTGCTATTTTACTACATTAACCTAACGGTTGCTAACCCAAAAGTAGTAGGCGCTGGTTCTTATAAAAAAATACTGCTTAACGCAATAGATTTGAACGAGAAACGCTTTTGTGCACTGTTCAATTCTGCCTTACACGATGGTATTTCCTTTCAACTGCTGGACATTCCTGCTTTAAAAAGTAATTACTGCGAGAGTTGTCAATAAATTGATTGAAATTGTCCGTTGATTTCAGAAAAAATCTTAGCCTAGCTTTTACTGAATTTCCCTGCGATTGCTCCATTTTCTACCCTACAAACTGATAGCCTACTCCTTTCAGTGTAATAATTTGCACACTCGGATCTATAGCAAAGTGCTTTCTCAGTTTTCGAATGTAAACATCCAATGTTCTAGAATTGAAATAGGAGTCTTCATTCCAAACACTCATCAAAATAGATTTACGTTCTACAATGGCGTTCTTGTTCTGGCAAAGTATCTCTAATATTTGACTTTCTTTCATAGAAAGTGTTTTCTTTTCAGAAGGATGATCCAAGCTTAATTTTTGAGGATAAAAGACAAAGCTCTCGCCCAATGTAATTTCCTTTAAAAGAGATTTTCCTGCTCCTCTATTTTGCCCTTCATTCCCTTTGGAGAGTTTGATCAGGTTCTCTATTCGAACCATAAGTTCTTCCATACTAAAAGGCTTCTTAATATAGTCATTCCCTCCTGATTGAAATCCTTCTAACAGATCTTCTGTCTGATCTTTTGCAGTTAGAAAAAGAATAGGAATTCGCTCGCTCTTTTTACGAATGTCTACTGCTATTTCGAAGCCATTGCGGTTCGGTAGCATTACGTCTAATAGACAAATATCAGGCTCAAAAGACTGAAAGGCTGTAAGCGCTTGATTTCCATCTAAAACATGCCTCAGCACATAACCTTCCTTCTCTAGAGTTTCTTTAACAATCTTTGCTAAAAACACTTCATCTTCTACGTATAGAATTTTACTCATGCTTCTACCATTTTTAAATGAATACTAAATTTAGTCCCTATTCCTTGTTGACTCTCCAAATCAATACTCCCTTCTAGCTCATCGATTACTTGTTTCACATAGCTCAAACCTAAGCCATATCCTTTCACATTGTGACGGTCGTGATTTGGTACTCGGTAAAACTTCGTAAAAATGTATTTTTGATGTTCCGTAGGAATTCCGATGCCTTTATCAGCAATACTGAACATTGCTTTCGCTCCTTCCTTTTTGGTGCAAACTGCAATTTCTATGGAGTCTCCGCTGTACTTAATGGCATTCTCAATGAGATTATAAACCACATTGGTCAAATGTACTTTATCGCCCATCACCCATAAAGAGGTGTCTACTAAATCGGTACTCAAGCTCACCTTACGTTCTTCAAAATGCATTTGCATGGTATGTAAAGTATCTTTCACAATTAAAGACAAATCAACCGGTTGAAGATTTAAAAATCCATTCCCACTCTCAAACAAGGTGCTTCTTAACACCTTTTCCACTAACAGAGACAAACGTCCCAACTCATTGCTAGAAATGTCTAAGTACTCTTCTGTTTTTGCTCTATCCTTAATCACATCGTATTTCCGAATGGCCTCTATAGCCACTGAAACAGTCGAAATTGGAGTCTTCAGTTCATGCGTCATGTTACTAATGAAATCGTTCTTGATTTCCACCATTCTTTTTTGCTGTTTCAAGCTTCTCATCACAACTATAAAAGCAATGACTACCAAAGTTAACAGGCAAAGGCTAAAAAGTATGGAAGAGGCTATTTTCGAGAACAAATAAGTAGTGTAATTCTGAAAATAGAGTGTTTTTTTTGTACCAAACATACTGGAAGACTCATATTCTATTGGAAGGTTCTGACTAGAAAGAACCATAGAATCATTTGGCTGAAAAAAATCGCTAGGGAGATCGTTCTCTTTCAATTTCTCTTCAAAAATTGAAAGAACCCTTTCTGTTTCTTTTGAATTTCGATTCGTACTCTCTAGAGTAAATAAATCTAATCCACTTATTCTTTCAGGAAAGGCCATATTCTTGCTTCCAGAGGGAAGTCTTTTTATCAAAGTCCTATACTTAACAAAATTTGATGAATCAATGTTATCAAAAAAGTTAGTTTTCCGGTCAGTTTTCAGTCGAAACTCTTCACCCTCCTCTAGTCCAAGACTATCCACCCAAACTACGATTCTACTGAGAGTATCTAGTCCTTTACTTGGAATGTAATTTGTTCTTTGATCAGAAGAAATATTAATATCTAAACGCTTGATAAATGAACTTAACTGCCTTTGATGCACCGAATTATTGGAAGATTCTAAATAAAAAGAGAGTTCCTTCTTCAAGGAACTCTCTGCTTGTTCATATTGATGAATGTTCCAAATGACAAGAAATACTACCAAACAAGAAATGCTTGAAATAACAAGAACATTAGGAAGTATTTTCTTTATTGCATTCATCTTATTCATTGTTTAACCGAGTCAAAAGTAGACTTTCATTTCAGCCTTCCTCCAAAGTGTTAACCTTAATTAACCTTAATTAACCGTGAGTTAACCTAGCTCACTCCAGTGCCCAAATACCTTTGTCTCATAAAAATAAAACAAAACTTATGAAGACTCTTATGAAAACAATTGTTACTAGCATCGCGCTGATTAGCAGCATCAGTTTATTTGGGCAAACCCAAACAGCTCAAGTAGAATACACCCAAATCATTAAAATGGATAAGATAGAAGGCCCTGCAGGGATGGATATTTCAGATTTACTTCCTGAAAGCATGAGCACTAACAAAACCTTAATTTTTGATGGTCACCAATCAGTTTATGTCGACTCCGAAAATCAGGAAGAAGAGGGAGATACTGAGCTTGAAAGCGATGATGGTTCTTTTAGAATCAAATTTATGAGAGAAGAATTAACCGAAATTATCTATGTTAATTTGGCAGAGAAGAAAAAGGTGCACCAACATGGCTTTATGGGTAAATCCTTTGTTGTCAGTGATGAACTCTCTATTATTAAATGGAAAATTGGAAGCGAAAAGATCAGCTACTTGGGTTACGAGTGCACTAAAGCAACAGGAGAAAATACTGAAGGAGATAACATTGTTGCTTGGTTTAGTCCTCAAATTCCTGTTCAATGCGGCCCTGCTTCTTATCACGGATTACCAGGCTTAATTCTTATGGTTTCTGTAAATGATGGGAAAAGAGAAGTTAAAGCCACGGCTGTGCAAATAGAAAACATCAAAATTGAAAACATCAAAATTCCTAACGACGGAAAAAAGGTAACTGCTGAAGAATTCAAAAAAATAGAGGAAGATAAAATCAAGGAAATGCAAGAACAGCATGGAGAAAATTCATTCATATTTAGAAACTAAGCGTATAAAAAGTCTTTTCATACCATTTCGTGGCACAAAGCAATTTATCAGAAAAATAGACTCCCATTGTTCCTTTCTACATACTCAAGATAGACGTAATGAGTGTCCTTATTGGCTTTTCAGACATAGATTCCTTTCTTCACCAATCTCAAAATTTACTCTTATGAAAATCTTACTTACTCTATTTCTCTTCTGCTTTCTTTCTTCTTTTAGTTTCGCCCAATACAATATTAGCGGCCAAGTACTGAATA
>JAESST010000008.1 GCA_016763995.1 Flavobacteriales bacterium
ACTAGAAAGTTTAGATGAAGTTGATCCAGAATTGCTAGAGACCCTTAAAAAATTAGGTATTTCAATTGAGGAGCAAGAACGATTAACTGGTGTAGCAGTAGATGTAGTGATTGACAGTGTATCTGTAGCCACTTCATTCAAAAAGAAATTGGGCGAATTAGGCATTATCTTTTGCTCATTTAGCGAAGCAGTGCACGAACACCCTGAATTGGTCAAAAAATATTTAGGAACAGTTGTTCCGACTTCAGATAATTTTTACGCGGCATTAAATTCTGCAGTATTTACTGATGGTTCGTTCTGCTACATTCCAAAAGGCACAAAATGCCCTATGGAATTATCTACTTACTTTAGAATTAACGAAGCCAATACTGGACAGTTTGAAAGAACACTTGTAATAGCTGACGAAGGGAGTCATGTAAGTTATTTGGAAGGCTGTACGGCTCCGATGCGAGATGAGAACCAATTGCACGCTGCGGTAGTTGAACTTGTTGCATTAGACAACGCAGAGATTAAATATTCAACGATTCAAAATTGGTACCCTGGTAGCAAAGAAGGAAAAGGTGGTATTTTCAACTTTGTTACTAAACGTGGATTGTGCATGGAGAATTCTAAAATTTCTTGGACACAAGTTGAGACAGGTTCTGCAGTTACATGGAAATACCCAGGTTGTATGTTAAAAGGAAACAACTCTATTGGTGAATTCTACTCGGTAGCGGTTACTGCAAATCATCAACAGGCAGATACAGGTTCCAAAATGATTCACATCGGAAAGAACACAAAAAGCACCATTATTTCTAAAGGAATTTCAGCTGGTAAAGCTCAAAACTCCTATAGAGGTTTGGTTAAAATTAACAAAGGAGCAAGCAACAGTAGAAACTTCACACAGTGTGACTCTTTACTAATGGGAAATAACTGTGGAGCGCATACCTTCCCTTACATTGAAGTAAACAACTCTAGTTCTAAAGTAGAACATGAGGCGACTACTTCGAAAATTGGGGAAGATCAAATCTTTTATTGCAAGCAAAGAGGAATGGATGAAGATACAGCCATTAACTTGATTGTAAATGGATATTGTAAAGAAGTATTAAACCAACTGCCGATGGAATTTGCAGTTGAAGCTCAAAAATTATTAGAAATTAGTTTAGAAGGATCGGTGGGCTAAAGCCAATTAAAAATCTTTGAATTACAAATTACAAAATAAAATTTTGTCCTACTAGTACAGAGTCGAAGTTCAGACAAAATTCAACATTATAACAATGATTAAGATAGAAAATTTACACGCTTCCATTGATGGAAACGAAATCTTAAAAGGAATCAACCTAGAAGTTAAAGCAGGAGAAGTTCATGCTATCATGGGTCCAAACGGTTCAGGAAAAAGCACACTTGCAAATGTTTTAGCAGGAAGAGATGAATATAAAGTTTCAGAAGGTTCTGTTATTTTTTTAGGAGAAGATTTATTGGACATGGAACCGGAAGATCGTTCAAGAGCGGGATTATTCTTGGCTTTTCAATATCCTGTTGAAATTCCCGGTGTAAGCAACATCAACTTCTTAAAAACTGCCATTAATGAAGCACGTGAGAAGAAAGGCTTAAAGCCAATGAGCGCAAAAGACTTTTTGAGAAGAGTTAAAGAAAAGTCGAAATTAGTTGAATTAGGTGGCCGTTTGGCTAATCGTTCTGTGAATGAAGGATTTTCTGGAGGAGAAAAAAAGAGGAATGAAATTTTTCAAATGGCAATGCTAGAGCCAAAGCTTTCCATTTTAGACGAAACTGATTCAGGTTTAGACATTGATGCATTGAGAATTGTTGCCAATGGAGTAAATGAGTTAAAAACAAAAGACAATGCTTCAATTGTAATTACTCACTACCAAAGGTTGTTAGACTATATTATTCCAGATTTTGTACATGTTCTTTACAAAGGTAAAATCGTAAAAACAGGACCAAAAGAATTAGCCCTTGAATTAGAAGAAAAGGGTTACGATTGGATCATTCAAGAACAAGAAACTATTTCTACATAAGCATGGAGGTATTACAAGAAACAAAAGATATGACTGCTAAAGAGCAATTTCTATCTCACTTTGATACACAAGACTTCTCTTTTGATGAAAGCTTTTCAATTGAAAAAAGAGAAGAAGCAAAAAAGATTATTGAAGACTTAAGCTTCCCAACTTCAAAAGACGAATACTGGAAATACACTAGAACAAATCGTATTGTAAAAGGAAAATACTCCATTTCAATTCCAGAAAATGAAATGGAATTAGATTTGGCAATTCCTTCTAAAAATTGTATCGTATTAGTAAACGGGTATTATAGCCCTGAACTAAGTTTTATCGAATCAGCTGAGGGGATACTTTTTTCTAGTCTTTCAAAAGCAAAGAGCAGCAACGAAATGGTGCAAAAGCATTTTGGATCGCTGACCAAAAAGGATGAGATTTTTGCGATGATTAACACTGCCTATCATCAAGATGGAGCTGTTTTACATTTAGGTAAGAATGTTCAAGCAAATGAGGTTTACTACATCATAAATCTTATAGATGATGATCATATTCTTTCTAATCCAAGAAATTTTATTTTCATGGAACAAGGAAGTAATGCGAAGGTCGTTTTGAAAACGATAAATTCTTCGAATACAGGAACCTTCACCAATATGGTAACTGAGGTTTTTGTAGAAAAAAACGCTCAGTTAGAAATTAACAAAGTACAAGACGAATCAGAAAGTTCATTCCAAATCGCTACTGAACAGATTGTTCAAGCGAACGACAGCACTTTCAAAATAAACACTTTTACCTTAAGCGGTAACATTGTAAGAAACAACTTAAACATTGATTCTCTAGGTAAAAACACCATGACTTATCTGAATGGATTGTATCCACTGAAAGGCAAGCAACATGTTGACAATCATTCATACCTCTTACATCGGGAACCAAATTGCGAATCGCATGAATTGTATAAAGGCATTTTAAACGATCAATCGACAGGAGTATTTAATGGAAAGGTTTTTGTGCACAGAGAAGCACAAAAAACAAATGCATTTCAATCGAATGCAAACATTGTGATGTCAGATACTGCCACAATAAATTCTAAGCCTGAGCTAGAAATTTATGCAGACGATGTAAAATGTAGTCACGGTTCTACAACCGGACAGTTAGATGATGAAGCATTGTTTTATTTGAGAGCAAGAGGTTTATCAAAAGAAAGCGCAAGAGCTGTTTTAGTTAATGCTTTTGCATCCGATGTAATTGAGCAAATAGGTGTAGAGGCTATAAAAGATGAAATCAAACAATTTATTGACGACAATTATCAAGGGATAAAATAAAGGTACATCGAAAGGTTTTTTATTGCGCCTTTCGATAAATAGAAATCACTCAAAGAGCGACAAAATTAATAGTAGAAGCTTCAAATTAGAATGACATAACTAGTTAAATGAAAAAATTCGACGTAAATACCATTAGAAAAGATTTTCCAATTCTTTCTCGTAAAGTAAATGGAAGACCTTTGGTTTACCTCGACAATGGGGCTACCGCTCAAAAACCACAGGTGGTTATTGACTCGCTTATTAATTATTACAGCCATGAAAATGCAAACATTCACAGAGGGGTTCACACCCTAAGTCAGGAGGCAACAACGGCTTACGAAACAACTAGAGAAAAAGTACAACGCTATCTAAATGCCGAACACAAAGAAGAAATTATCTTTACCAAAGGAACAACAGATGGAATCAACTTAATTGCCAATTCATTTGGAAAACAAAACATTCAAAAGGGTGATGAGGTAATTATTACAACCATGGAACACCACTCCAACATAGTGCCTTGGCAAATGATTTGTGAAGAAAAAGAGGCTAATTTAAAAGTAATTCCTATCAACGATAAAGGTGAATTAATTTTAGAAGAATTTAAGAAGCTCCTTTCTCCTAGAACTAAAATAGTAGCTTTAACTCACATTAGCAATACATTAGGGACAATAAACCCAGTAAAAGAAATCATCGAATTGGCTCATCAACAAAATGTGCCGGTTTTAATAGATGGTGCTCAACGAGTGGCTCACAATGCTCCTGATGTTAGAGAATTGGATGTTGATTTCTATGTTTTTAGCTTACATAAAATGTTCGGACCCACAGGGATTGGAATTCTTTATGGTAAAAAGGCCTTGCTTGAAAGCATTCCTCCTTACCAAGGTGGTGGAGATATGATTAAAACAGTAAGTTTTGAGAAAACGACTTACAATGAATTGCCTCATAAGTTTGAAGCTGGCACACCCAATATTGCAGCGGGGATAGCTACTGCTGCTGCTTTAGATTACATCAATGCTTTAGATTGGGAAGGAATTCATAAGCATGAGACAGAATTATTAGCCTATGCCACCAAGTGTTTAAAAGAGATTGATGGTTTAAAAATTATAGGAGAAGCTGAACAGAAAGCAAGTGTTATTTCTTTTATTGTTGAAGGAATTCATGCCTACGACATTGGTGTAATTATAGACAAAATGGGAGTGGCTGTGAGAACAGGTCATCATTGTACTCAGCCCTTGATGGAACGTTTTGGAATTTTAGGTACCATAAGAGCTTCTTTCACTTTTTACAATACCAAAGAAGAGGTAGATTTGCTAATTAGTGCTTTGCAAAAAGCCATTAAAATGTTAGCATAATGAGTATTCAAGAAAGACAAGACGAGGTAATTGAAGAGTTTGAAATGTTCGAAGATTGGATGGACAAATATGAATACCTGATTTCTTTAGGAAAAGAATTACCCATTATAAAAGAGGATAAAAAAGTAGAAGAGAACATTATTAAAGGCTGTCAATCTAGAGTTTGGTTAGCTGCCGATTTGCAAATCGATAGAATTCATTTTACAGCAGATAGCGATGCAATTATTACCAAAGGAATTATTTCCTTGATGATTCGTGTATTAACAGATAGCACTCCGAAAGAAATTATTGAAACTGAACTTTATTTCATAGATAAAGTTGGGTTGAAAGAACACCTCTCCCCGACTCGTTCAAACGGACTGGTGAGTATGGTAAAACAAATGAAAATGTACGCCATTGCATATTCTACAAAAGTTTAATATTAATAGACCAAGCACTATAGATCATGAGTAAAAAGGATATTAAAGAGCTTTCAAAAAAGGACGTTGAAAATCAAGTAATCGATGTGTTAAAAACCATCTTTGATCCTGAGATTCCTGTTAACATTTATGACCTCGGGTTAATCTACTTCGTTATTGTAGATGAGGAATTCAATGTAAAAATTGAAATGACTTTGACTTCTCCGAATTGCCCTGTAGCGGAATCTTTACCAGAAGAAGTAAGAGTAAAAGCGGAAGGTTGTTGGTGTGTTAAATCTGCTGAAGTAGAAATCGTTTGGGATCCAACTTGGGACAAAGAGATGATGAGCGAAGAGGCAAAATATGAACTTGGTTTTATGTAATATAGAATGTCAGAAGAAATTATCAATAGAGTAGTCAATAGCGGCCTAATCACCTTTAACTTAGAGGAATTATTTCCTGAAGGAGAAAGAGTCCTTTATGATATAAAAGCTAATCTATGGCAAGAATTGGCCTTAAAGGAAAAAGATTTTAGAGATTTTGTAAAGGAACATGATTGGTCTATGTACCAAGGCCAATTTGTTGCCCTACACTGCTCTGTTGACGCCATTATTCCTACTTGGGCTTACATGCTTTTGGCAACTAAACTTGCTCCTTTTGCCAAAAAAGTTGTTTTCGGAAATTTAAAGGAATTGGAAACCGTATTATTTGATGAAGCAATCGCCAAAATCAATCCACAAGATTATCAAGACGCTAGAGTAGTTATTAAAGGCTGCAGTGATAGAGAGGTGCCCACTTCCGCTTATGTAAAACTAACTGCTCTGTTACAGCCAGTAGCTAAGATTCTGATGTACGGTGAACCGTGCAGTACGGTTCCTCTGTATAAGAAACCAAGAAATTAATTCTTCTCTTTAATTAATCCTATTCTTTTCGTCTTCGGCACCAGAATTTCTTCTCCGCTTTTCTTTCACATCACTCTGACCAAAAGTATAACTTAGGAAAAAGCTAATATTTCTGCTATCTCCTCCTCCAGTTCCAGTTAAGAATAGGTCTCCGAACTTATTCTCAGCTCTCCAAGGACTTGTGTACAATACATCATTAAATGATAGCTTTCCTGTCCAATCTTTCCACCTTTTTTGAATTGCTAAGTTCAACGAACCAATGCTCTTTGTTTTAAAAGTTCCTCTCCAAATTGAAGGTCCACTATACCAACCGCTCACTTCAAACTTAAAATCTTTAGGCAGCGTAAATGTATTCTGAGCAAACCCACCATATACTGTTCTATTCGTTGGAATAAAGTCTGGATGGTTCGCCGTAAATTGAGTGTAATATAGATAAGTACTTGCGTAAACATTCCACCATTCTCTCAGCTTAAAAGGGTAGCTAACACTGAAGTTGTACACTTGCTGATCCGCTACATTTCGTGTATTGATAAAACTTACTCGATCTCCTTCCGCTTCCGTTACTTCTGCAAAAAAATCAGAGATGTAAGAATAAGTAAAACTTGTATTTAACGTATACTTATAAATATTTGATAGCTTAATATTATCTGTAAACTGAGGCTGTAAAAATGGATTCCCTTTTCTAAAGCTCAGCTCATTAATCTGCGATTCAAACGGATTTAAATTCTGATAGTTTGGACGTTGGATTCTTTTACTATACGTCAATGCAGCGGTATTATTTCGATTTACTTCATATGTGATTCCTCCTGAAGGAAATAAATTAAAGTAATCCCGCTTTACACTCTTGTCTGTATTTGAAGTGAAAGATTCTAGATTTCCTTCTGACTCGGTCTGTTCCCCTCTTAAACCTGCTTGAAAATTCCATTTTTTATACTTGTATTTGTAATTCAAATATCCTGCTATAATCGTTTCTTGATAGTCGAAAGTATTACTTCTTGAACTATCCAAGCTATTGATTCCATTCTCGACCTCATAAAAGTCAAATACATTATCTGTTAATACGTTTGAAACTTTGGTTCCTACTAACAAAACACCTTTCCATAATTTTTGCTCGTAGTCAATTTTTCCGCTAAGTACAGTAATATCTATTGGTGTTTTTTGGAAATTTACATTTCTACTTAACTCTACTCCACTTGGAGAATCATAGATATTCGGTTGTAAACTTTTCTTATCCTGATTATAAATTACTCCATCAAAATCAACGCTAAGTCTCCTCCCGTTAGTATCTTGATAGGTATAATTTACATTTGCGTTCAAATTCAGAACTTCATTTTCTTCCTCATTTGGAGCTCTTAAAACACTATCTACCTCACTATTAATTTGACTAATCGGTGTTATTGAAGTTGACTCTCCATATCGTCTATTTAAATTCCCTCCTAGGGCAAAACTTAATGTGTTTTTTGTATCTAGATAATAATCCCCACCAATATTCAGACGATCATTCTCCATATCTGCGACTGATTCTGTTTCTCCATCAAAAACATTGCTACCCTGTAGCCGTAGCATATCAAAGAAGCCTGTCCTTTTCCCTTGAAAATGAGAATAAGTACCGAATAAGGCATAGTTTTTACTTCTATGGTTCAGGTTTAATGTTGTGTTATTTCTTCCAAAGTCTCCATAGGTGAAAGTATTGGTAATGCTTCCTTTTGTTCCTAAGCCTTTTTCACGTTTTAAAATAATATTTAAGATCCCTCCGGTTCCTGCTGCGTCATATTTTGAAGATGGTTGTGTGATTATCTCAATGCTTTCTATCTCTTCTGCACGAATGCTTTTCAGGTAATTGGTTAAGTCTGTTCCTTGAAGGAAACTTTGTTTTCCATTGATGTAGACCGTTACTCCAGACTTTCCTTCCAAGATAATATTGTCGTCATTATCTACTTGTAAACCTGGAGCCTTCCTTAACAATTCTACTCCGTTATCTCCAATTGTACTCAGGTTCTTTGAGACATTGAATATCGTTTTATCTGGCTCAACTTGAATCATTGGTTTCTCAGCAGCGATGGTAACTTCACCCAATTTAGTAGCACTTGCCTTCATGCTAAGCTTTCCCAAAACTCCTTTGTCTTTTTCTAAATCAATTAATCGAGTTGTATTTGCATATCCTATAAAACTTATTACCAAACGATAGTTATTTTCTGTCAGATGAGTAAATCGAAAGCTTCCATCTCCACGGGTAGTTTCCACTTTTTGAACGGTACTATCACTTTTAAAAAGTTGTAAGGTTGCGTATGGAAGAGGATTCCCTTCTTCATCTATCACAAAGCCTTGAGCGGATTGAGCTATTGAAAAAACAGAGATACAAATGGATAGAATAAATAGAATTATTTTCATCAATTTTTATTTTGGGCAAACTTCCCATATTTTTTTCATTCCAATTCTTAAAAAAAGATAAAGGGACTATTCAGTCGATAAACGGAATATCGATGCATTCAACTTTAGTAGTAGAGTATTTTATCTACTCTATTAAAATTGGAGAGATAATTATATAATCAAACACATTCGTCGAAACTTTAACTATTCGTGTTTGTGTCAAGACTCAACTACTGATCTGATTATAAATTATTAAAACTTACTCTTTAGTTTATAGCTTACTCATAATTGTGATTACGTTGGAATATGTCCATTTTTTTAAACCAATTTATTTTTCGTAATCTTTGTATCAACCAATTATTCTAAAATAAACACTTGAGTCATTTTTTTCGCTCAACTATTGTTGTATTACTGCTCCTCTATGCGGTCCAGCTAAAAGCGCAGTCAATACTTTTTAATTCCAGCGGAGGAACACCTGACCCTTCTGCCTTGATGGAGTTACGTTCTACAGAGAAAGGCATTTTAGTCCCAAGAATGCTAGAAATCAATAGGTTGTCCATACTTTCACCAGCCCAGGGATTACTGGTTTTTCAGACCAACGGAACTATAGGCTTTTATTTTCACAACGGAACAGGATGGGATACCCTTGGAGGGGCAACTACAGTCACCAACATCAATAATGTTAACAATGTTACCAGTTCTGGAATTGCAGTAATTCGTGATGAAAAAACTTCTGGAACAAATGGAGGCACCTTTACTTCAGGAGCCTGGCAACAAAGGGATTTAAATACCATTTCTGGAGATGTTTCTTTTGTTACCCTTGGAACTAATAATTTCACTTTAGATACTGGTATTTATGTGATTACTGTAAATGCTCCAGCCTCTGATGTTGATCGGCATCAAATAAGACTATATAATAACACAAAATTAGCTTCTGCTGCCGTCGGAACTATGGCATTCACAGGAGGTAATGTCACATCTAGTAGTACAATCTTTACTGTGGAGGAAGTTGGAGCAGGGGGTGAAACTTTCATAATTGAACACCAATGTACCGCTTCCAAGACCACAAGTGGTTTCGGGCTAGGCGCCACTTGGACAGGAGGAGAAAGCGTTTTTACTCAAGTTAAAATCGAAAAACTTTAGCAAACTCTCTCATCATTTTATCTAATATTAATCTAGAACACCTATAAGTCTAGTATTTATAAAACGAGTATCTTCTAACTATTTTCTTTTACTTCTACTAGCCTTCATTTCACCTACTATCAATGCTCAATTGCAAATGAGGAATGACCTAGATGGAAAGTATGCAAACGATTTATTTGGTACAAGTGTGGCAATAAATGCAAGCAATAACACTATCGCTATTAGTTCAGAATACAATTCAGATAAAGGAGAAAACACCGAACATGTTAAGGTTTATCAGAGTATAGACTCTACTTGGTTTCAATTGGGAGAAAATCTTGACGGAGAGGAAAATTTAGATCAAAATATTTCTTCACAAAGAAAAATAAGCCCCTCACAAATTGAAACTAGACGTTCACAAAATAAACGAGATTTTCAACCCTCATTATAAGAATTTTAGGGAACTATTAATCAAATAAATAATTAATTTATGAAAAAAATACACATTGCGTCAGCTGTATTACTGCTGGCAACAACGCAACTCAATGCTCAATTTGTAAAAACTTACGAGCTTAGTGACCCTCAGGGGACATATTCTATGAGAGGTTATGACTTAAGTTTAAACAATGGAAAATATTATTACACTTCAGGAGATGAGGCAAAAAAAACAATTTTTGAAATTAACCCAACCGACGGTGTTATTATAAATCCAAGTACAAAAGTTCAAACATTTGATCAAACCGGTTCTACATCAGGAATTGGCAAAAACTCACTGGCAATAGCTCGCTACTTTCACGATCCGGCCTCTCAATGGGCTGCTCCATTGAACCCACCTGACCGTATGTATTTAACTGGGAATATTTCTAATTGGAATAATAGCCATAGTTATTTTCATAGTAAAGAAGTTTATGATGCAGGAAGCACTTTTAGTGGTGCATTAATTACAAATCATAATAGCCCTAACATTTACCAATGGGTAGCTAATGCTCAATACTCTGATCAGGTTACTTTATACAACAACCGCTTTATGGTAGGAAATGATAAATATACAGGCGAGCTATTTATGTTCAGACATCACAATGGTATATTCTCAGATCGTGCTATAGAATTGATATCAGGAACTGTCAGTTACACCGACCCTATGTATGATTTCCCTACTCGAACCATCAGTCGAGATGTAAATAGTAACAGTTATGATATTATAACAGCAGTTGGCGGAGCAGTGCATGATGGAAGCAACTATATATATGATCCACAAAAAATGGACCCGGGTGTGTGGACAGTTGACCAAAACTTAAATACAACATCTTATAAAACCTATCACAACCAAAATGATCCGGTGAACAATAACCTTGGAGTGGCACAGTCTATCATTAATGTTAGCCCGCTTTCTAACACTACTCGTAATTTAATTGTAGCTAGTGGAAACAACCCTAATAGCACAGTAGGCAGTATAGATCAATTCCAAATGGGACGATGGGATAAAGATCATTTTCATTTAATTAGAGACTGGATTACTAATTCACTTGTAGATGCATGGAAATTTAACTTTCAAGCAATTTCTCAAACATACCCTCTACAGGTTGAATATGAAAATGTTCAAGTAGGAGACATTGTAGAAGTAAGCGATGGCTACCTTATCGTTGGTTCCTTTACTAAAAAAGAAACCAATCTGGACTTCCCAAATCGAATCCCAGACTATGATGAGAAAGTATTTATGGCAAAAGTAATTCGACCATCCAATATTTTCCTTCCGCTTACTGTTGGGTATGCAAAATACTTTAACTCAGTACAATTCCATAATGAGATTCAAGCGAATAGAATAAAAATACTTAACAATGAAGTTTTTATTGTTGGTTCAGCCACTAGTATTATTTCTCATAAAAGAATTCCTTTTTTAATTAAAACAGATTTAACAAACCAACTTGAAGAATGTTCTACTGCAATTTTAATGGTTCAGGAAACTGTAAATATTACTGAAGTGCAAGCTCCAATACAGGCCAGCAATTCAATACCATACCTAGGCCCTGGATATGCAGACAATGGGCTTCAGATTAATGCATTTGAAGCTTTAACATGTGTAAATCCTCCACATGAACGTAAAAAGGCGATCAGAAATTCAATCGAAGACGCTTCGCAAACACAACTTTCGATTTTACCAAACCCTGCACAAAACCAGGTTCGTATTTCTGGCTTATCAGAATCTGTTGCAACTATAACTGTACTAGATGTATCTGGAAAGCTAGTGAGAGACTATACTCAAGAAGTTAACTCCAATCACACATTAGATATTTCTGAATTAAACACAGGAATCTATATTCTCAGAATATCTCAAGCAGATCAAGTTCATACCTTGAAATTAATCAAAGAGTAAATTGAGACCGTAACAACGATTCCAATTTAGTTCTGATAAACAAA
This sequence comes from Flavobacteriales bacterium, assembly GCA_016763995.1. GTDB lineage: Bacteria > Bacteroidota > Bacteroidia > Flavobacteriales_E > Vicingaceae > NORP294. Next base: position 11,858 of record JAESST010000008.1, read on the forward strand.
AAGGCTGTCTAAAGTAAGTTTAGACAGCCTTTTACATTTAAAAAAAACAAGAATAATCAAATACGGTTTATTTTTTCTGCCAAAGAAAGAAAAACAACTGCTCGTTGTCCTTTACTAATACCTAATTCTATCTTATTGGAAATAAACACACTGCCTCCATTTTTCTTTGTATAAGCTTGAATATGTCTCATATTTACGACATAGGAACGGTTAATTTTCAAGAAATCCTCTTCAGGTAAACAAGTACAGCTGTGTTTTAAATTTTTAGACAGGATATAAGCCTTCTCTTCTGTAAAAACTTTAGTATAACTCCCTTCTGCTTTTAAATAAAGGATATCGTTTGTGCTTATTATTTTATTAACTCCTTTCTCTTTTACAGCAATTCTTTCTGTGCAATCATCCGCTCTAACAGTGCTACCTTTCATTTTTACGATTCGCACAATGGTAGTTTCTACAGCCTCTACAAATGCAAGCCGATCAATGGGTTTTAATAAATAGGCCAATGCTTTATTTTTATAGGCCTCAATTGCATAATTGGCATAGGCTGTTATAAATATCACCTCAAAACTCCTGTTGGGAAGCAAGCCCAAAAACTCCATTCCTGTTAAGTTGGGCATATTTATGTCTAAAAACACAAGATCCACCTTTTCGTCTTTCAAATATTGAAGCGCCTGCATTGGCTGTTGAAACTTTGCCTTCACTTCTATTTCCTCTCCAAAAAACTGATTTACATAATGCCCCACTAATTCTAACGCATTTAATTCATCGTCTATAATAACAGCAGTTACTTTTCCCATAGGTCTTAATTAAAAGGCAATGTAATGCAAACAAAGGCTTTAAATTCTCCGTTTTCTTTATTGCCATAACTCAATTGACATTCTAATTTGCTAGATTTAGAAATGGCATGCAAGCGTTCTTTCAATAGGTTTAACCCTAACGATTCTTGCTCTTTTTTCTTTTTTTGTGGTCTAAACCCCATGCCATTATCCAACACATCAAATTGAAGTTGCCTTCCGTTTAAGTTTGTTATTTTCAATTGAATTTTGCCCTCAATATCAGAATCTTTTAAGCCATGAATAATTGCATTTTCTATTAATACATGCAACATCATAGGAGGAATTTTTAAATCCTCTATTTTTCTATTGGTTTCATTTAAAACAGTAAACTTAATTTGAGTGTTGAACCTCAAATTCTCCAACACTAAATAGAGTTGAATCAACTCTATTTCCTTTGACAAGCTATACCATTCTAAAACAGAATTTTCTAACACGCCTCTTAATAATTTAGCAAATTGAGAAAGGTAATAATCAGCCGATTCATTCTTTTTCATTGCTATAAGGTATTGAATACTACCCATTGCATTAAATATAAAATGAGGATTCAGTTTAGCTGAAATGGCCCTTGCTCTGAGGGACAGTATGTTTTTTTCCAATTGTTCACGTCGCCATTTTATTCTTGACCGATAATAAAACAACGAAATAATGGCCCCAAAGATTAAGATAAGCAAGCCACCCAAAAAATCTTTTCGTTCCCAAATAGGAGTGCTTACCACAACCGAAAATGAATTAACTGCCAATTTTTCTTTCGATATATCATTCATTGCATAAACACTTAATTGATGTTTACCTGAAGATAAGCCTGGAAGAAAACTATCTTCTGAATTTAAAGGGTAGCTCTGTATTTCATTTTCACCTTCTATGTCAAGATAATACTTTATCAATGGGTTAGACATTGCATCAAAAGTAGAAAGTGTAAAATGCACCGCATTATTAGTATAGTCCAATTGAATTATTTCATTGCTAGTTATTTTAGTAGAATTATGTTCTATTACTATATTGGGAATGGTCTTCCCTATGTTTAAATTTCCAATTGAAAACTCGTAAACCGTTCCATTCGAAATCAAATACAATTTATCCGATATTCTAGTCATTCCTGTGTATCTAGAAGGACAGATAGAGATGTATCTGGGATAGGACACCGCTTTTACTTGCTCCCCATTTAGTTGTATAATAAGCAAACAATTATCCATTAGAAAAGCCAAACTATCTGAACTTCCATCTAGCTGCCTTATTCGATTTTTTAACAGTCTATTTTTAAAATTTAACTTTTCATAAGCAAATTCATTTTGTTTAAGAATACGATACAATTGACTGTCATAATCCGTAAAAAAGCAAGTACCATCTGCTACTCTCAATAAATTAGAAACTTTTTGAGGTGTTTTTAGAAGCGTAAATTGAATAGAATCTTCATGTTCTACTACTTGAACAATTTCATCCTCCTGATTTATAACCAAATGTTTTTTTACTCCAATTGGAATGTATTGTTTAAAATTAATTGGAAAACGCAATTCATTTCTTTCGAAACTGCTTTTATTATACTTTCGAATTACTCCTTTATCTCCCACTAAAATGGTTGAATCAATCAAGTAACTCCTAGTGCTTCCTGCATATCCTAAATCCAACAGATCTATAGAACTATCCCTAAACGACTCATGACCACTTATGTTAGACATCATGGCAAATACTCCTTTGTGCTGATTTAAACCTTTTACTGCATAATCAAATTGATAAAGCGTATCGATAACTAATGGAGAACTTAAAGAATTTACTGATAAAAGATAGCCTTCGCTTGTGCCTAAAAACAACTTATTCCCTTTACTTGTAATGGATTCTATTTTAGTTAAAGTTTTTATTTTTCTTACCCCCCCAAGAGGTGCATAAAACAACCCTTTTCCTAAAGAACTTGCCCATATCCCTCCGTTTTTCCCCTTAGAAAACCCACTAATATTATTAAGTTCGGGATACTGCTCTACACTTATTCCACCTTGTTTTGTCCCGCTAAAACTAATTCGCTGTGCAGCATTCCCTTGCATTCCCAGCCAAATAGTAGAATCATTTTCAATTATAGAGCTTCCCCTATTTATTCGATGAGAAAGCTCAAATTCTTGCCCTCCCCTTTTATCTAATTTTAACAGTCTAAAATCACTAATAAAAAAAAACGTATTATCTCCACCATATTGAATGTCATACCATACATTTGCTCCTTCTTCAAATTGACTTGAAGCGATATAGGAAAATATAGTATCTTTTGTTTCATAAATTATACCTTTATTTTTTAAATAAAGACTTTCATCTCTAGACATGTAAACAGATGAAAGCACCCTTCTTCCATTTTCAAAAGCAATACAATATTTATTAGCGTTACTTGAATTCTCCTTTACAACTTTCTCTACTTTATTCTCTTCACTAATGCGATAAAACACAAAATCAGTAGAATTCACGATTAGTCCTCCCAACCATACAGAATTCTGATCATCAGTTATTATTTCGTCTATTCTGTAATCCGTCTCTCTTAACTCTTTATTTAGCTCAAGCATCCATTGGGGTTGAATAATTTTATTATTCTCCAACATATACAATTGATGCTTCGGCGTTATATATAAAATACGATTTCCTTGTATTGTCAAGCGATAAAAGTCTTCGTCCAACTCTTTTTCGTTCGAGAAATGTTTGAAACGAGTACCGTTAAAACGCAATAATCCTGAATTGGAAGCAATCCATACAAAGCCGTCGTCGTCTTGTTCTGTATCGTAGAAATAATCCTCTTGAATATCTTTAGTTGCTCTAAAGTTTTTAAAAGGAAATTCTTGACCAAAAACACGGAAGCTCTTTCCTAGTACAAGCACAAAACACAATAAAAAATACAAAAATAATCGCTGTAGCATGGGTGGCTAAGATAGCAAAAAGCCCCGCTAGCAGAGAAGGGAAAAGTGGTATTCACAAAGAAAAAGTGACGCTTTACAAAGTAACTCCTGTTGTGTCTCTTAGTTTTAAAATCTTCTATTAATTCCTAATCTAATACCCCCTTATTTTGAGATTAGCTCATCCTGGGAAAAATGTCTGTACTCAAGTTAAGATTGAGAAGTTATAGCATCTTCAAGAAAACCACTCATCACATCTTACTACCTTTTTATACATAGTAGTGTTAATTTTGGAGGTTTGAGTAATAAAATAACCTCTACACCCGTTCTATCAACTAAGCACAAAAATTCTACCATGAAGATTAGTAATTTTTTTATCTGGTGCGCAGGCAGCGATACCGACCTTTTATCTCATTGCTCACAAAAAGAACGAAACAAGCACATTGGATTTGGGAGTCTAGTTTTAATTCCAGCTGTATTAGCATTTGTTTCCATGTCATACGCCCTTTCAACTATTCAAGGTCTTGGTAATTCTCCATTTATTTATTACCTCGGTGGCTTAGTTTGGGCGCTCATCATTTTTTCTTTCGATCGATTCATTGTTTCTACTCATAGAAGAAAAAAAGACAATAAAAGTGAACTAAAAAGCCCAGCATTCTTTCTCCGTTTAGGCTTTGCTCTTATTTTAGGTATCGTAATTTCTCACCCATTAGTAATGCTATATTTCGATGGTAGTATTCAAGATCAAATTGCTGAGAATGTGGTAAAACAACGAGAAGTCATTCAGAAAAAATATGATTTAAGAATCAACAAGTCTGAGCATCAAATTTCCTATTTAGATAGTTTGGAACAGCAGAAAGAACAAGAGCGAAATGCTCAAGAGCTAGTTGTTACCAAAGAAATTGATGAGAGGTGCTTAAAAACTCTAAAGGAGAAGTTACTACAACAGGTATCTATGGCCGTGGACCTTCTGCTGAAAATAAAATTAAGTACTTAGAAAAGCTCCAAAGCGAACTGAGTGCACTGAGAGAAGAAAACAAACAAAAGAAACTTTCTTTAACGCAAGAAATTCAAGTATTAAAATTAGAACAAAGCAACAAGATTCAAGCTTATACGGTTTCTGCCGACTACTTGAAAAGAGAAATTGCATTGGAGCAACTAAAAGATAAAAACAGCATTGTTGTTCTGACTCAAAATTTGCTAATTCTCCTATTTATCTTGGTTGATATTTTGCCTTTTATTTTCAAAACCTTCTCCCCTTTTGGAATGTATGATCGAATTGTATTGGATGATGAGATTTTGATTCACGAAATGGATAACTCAAGCAGGAAAGCTTATCTACAAAGGGTTTACCATGAAATAAATAGCTAGAAATTTGTCTAATTATGATTAAAATATTTTTATCTGATCGCTAAATTCACTAAACTTGGGTATAATTTAGAAACATAAAATGAAATTTTGCCTAAGCATTATTCTGTTAATTCTCTCACTCTCAATTCATGCCCAAAGCGTACTAATTAATAAAAATGGGGGAACTCCTGATGGCTCAGCAATATTAGAATTGGAATCAACCGATAAAGGAATACTAATTCCCCGAATGAAAGCAAGCAACCGGCTTTCAATTAGTTCTCCTGCCCAAGCATTAATGGTATTTCAAACTGATGAATTAGTAGGTTTCTATTATTACAATGGTTCAGCGTAGGATACTTTAATTGGAAATACCATTATCAATGTTAGTAATATAACCACAGCTAATAATGCAAATATTGCAGTGGTCAGAGATTTGAAAGCCAGTGGCGTAGATGGAGGGACTTTTAACGACAATGCTTGGAGAACAAGAGATTTAAACGATTTACAAGGAGACAGTAGCTTTATCAGTATCAATGGGAGTACTTCCTTTACCTTAGATTCAGGTATCTATGCTATCTCAGCAAGCGCTCCTTCAAAGGGAGTAGATGTCAATCAAATTCGACTCTATAACAACACATCAGGATCAGTTGAAGCAGTTGGAGTTGCGGTTAAATCAGTTGCAGCAACAAGCATTAGTAATCTATCTACAGTCATAAGCATTACATCTGCTACAAATACTTTTATTATTCAACACCGGTGTGATTCGGACCAAACAAACGATGGATTTGGAGAAGCTATCTCTTGGGGAGACAATGTTTATACTCAAGTAAGAATACAAAAACTCTGAGATTGCTTACTTTAATGACATGAAATTTTTACTCTTAATTTACATCAGTTTATCTTTATCCACTGTGCTTCGTGCTCAAAAAAAATCTTCGCAAGAATTTCAAAGTAAGCTAAATCAGCAATATGCCGACACAATAAAATCTCCTTTAACAAAAGAAGGTTTAAAGAAGTTCAAAGAACTTCCATTCTTTAAGATCGACGAAAAATACATAGTTAATGCACATTTTGAAAAGGCTGATAAAAGCACGCCTTTTAAAATGAAAACAACAACAAATAGATTGCCTTCATATGTTAATTACGGAGTAGCTAGTTTCGAAATTGATGGAAAGGCTTTTCTCCTTAATTTGTATCAGAACGAAATTGTTGGAGATAATGAATACAAAGATTATTTGTTTCTTCCTTTCACCGATGCTACTAATGGCAACGATTCATATGGTGGAGGTCGATTTCTTGATCTAAAGATTCCAGATGGAGATAGAATCGAGATTGACTTTAACAAAGCGTACAACCCATACTGTGCATATAATCACGCCTATTCTTGTCCAATTCCTCCGAGAGAAAATGATCTAGATATTCGAATAGAAGCTGGAGTTAAATATGAGTCCAAATAGTTTGCGAAAGCTGCTTCAACTATATACTTACATTCGGAATAATAGATACCTTAACCTATTTGCCATTAATCTTAGAATACTATTAGGTATTGGATTTGTTCATGCAGGATTAAGAAAAATTGGAGGCGAACCTTTTGCCATAATAGGTCAACAAGGTGTTTTCTTTGAATATTTAGATGCTTTGTATGAAACAGGATTTTACTATGAATTTGTTGGTTGGTTGCAGATCATTGCAGGTGTGTTACTAATTACTCAACGTTTTGCTCTACTTGGTGCTTTTATCTATTTCCCCATCATTCTTAACATCACTGTACTAACAATCAGCACAATTGGCTCTCTCACTCCGGTTTTTGCCAGCTTAATGTGCCTAGGAACGCTTTTTCTACTTTTATGGGATTATTCTAAATGGATAAATGTCTTTAGTCCTGATCACAAATCGTTTCCCTTATTAAAGATATCTTATCCAGTAGTCAGTAAATGGTGGATAAAAACTGGGCTATTCATTGTAATCCTTCCAAGTCTTTCCGCCCTTACTTTAAAACTTATTTCTCCCAATAATAAACTTCTAGGATATTTTGGACTTGGCATATTAGCCTTAACTTTTCTAATTCCTATTCTCTCCTTTTTTATTGACGAGTTCCGTTACAGGAAGGCAAAAAAATCAAACTAAAATTCAGTTTAACATTTTTTATTACTACAAACATAGTAACACATCAAATCATTACTATATTTGTAGTAACAAAACTACAATAGGAATAATGAAAAATCTCACTGAAAAGGAACTCCAATTGATGAATCATCTTTGGCAAATAAAAAAGGGATATCTAAAAGATATTGTCAACCAATTTGAAGAACCTAAGCCTGCCTATACTACAATTTCTACTCTTATTAATAGGTTGATTTCTAAAAAACATTTGGGCTTCAAAATGCATGGTAGAGACAAAGAATATTTTCCCATTCTTAAAAAACCTACTTATTTTAAATTTGAATTTAAAAAAATGTTGAACAATTATTTCGACGATTCTACTTCTCAATTCGCCTCATTCTTTACTGAAAACAATGACATGACGGTAGAACAATTAAAAGAACTTCAAAATATGGTTCATCATCAAATTGAAAAGAAAACCAACAACAAATGATACTCTACTTTATTCAATCAACAACAGCGCTCCTCTTATTAATCGGTATTTACCATGCGTTTCTTAAAAAAATAACACTCTTTAAATTCAATCGATTCTACCTGCTAACAGCACTGCTCTGTTCATTGGCGATACCAAGCCTTGCTGTTGAATTTTCAACAAATACTAGTCAACTTATTGAGCCTTACCAAGAACTTAGCTCTTTTGGTTCTTCTATTGATTACTCAACTGATAACATTCTCATTCTAGGCAAGCAAAAAGCAACGCCTTTACAGCGTTTTACTTATTCTTTCCTCCTCTTTTCTTATTTAATAATAAGCTGCTTTTTTCTCATACGATTTATCTTAAATCTCTACTTTCTTTTAGCTTTATCACAAAAAGGAGGTCCTCAGTTAGGAAGAATGCAAAGCATCCTAATTTCACAGAAGAGTAATCCATTTAGTTTCTTTCGATTCTTGTTTATTCATAAAGATGAGCTAGAAAACGTAAAACAAAATGAATCCATTCTATTGCATGAGGAAGCACATAGTATACAAAAGCACAGTATTGATATCTTAGTGATAGAGGTCACTCAATGTATCTTCTGGTTTAATCCTGTTTTATGGCTCTATAGAAAGGCCATAAAAGAAAACCATGAATTCCTAGCCGACAACTATGCTACTGCCCAACACAGTAATCATCAACAATATCTAGTTGATCTACTCCAATTCGTAAAAGTTAAAACCCAGAATCCATTATCAAGTTCCTTCAGTTATTTAAAAATCAAAAATCGAATCAAAATGATACATAAAAAACAACCTACATTCATTCAGAAAACAACTCAAGTCTCATTCAGTTTTGTACTGGCATGTAGTATACTGCTTGTCTGCTCTTTTAAACCTGTTCTGTTAGAAAATCAATACAAGTCATTAGAATTAAATCTAGGGTCTGTAACTCCTTCTATTCTCCCAATAGATGAAGATAAAATAACAGCAATGCGTTCTTCTTTTGGGATGAGAACAAATCCAATTAGCAAAACCAAACAAATGCACAATGGTATAGATATTTCCGCCCCTGAGGGAACTACTATTATTGCTACCGCCGATGGAACAATACAAAAGGCAATTTACTCCTCAGGTTATGGAAATCATATCAAAATAATACATGATCACACCTATCAAACAATGTATGCTCACTTAAAAACCATTCATGTAGAAGAAGGACAAAAAGTAAAAACAGGTGACGTTATCGGAGTGATTGGTAATACAGGAAAATCACTGGGAAGGCATTTGCATTATGAAGTCATTAAAGACAATAAGAAGGTGAACCCTGCTGACTATTTTCAATTTGAAATTCAGAAGGAATAAATTATTATCGCAGAAAAATCAAAAAAAGGAGAATGTGAAGAAGCATTCTCCTTTTTTGATTCAATTCAATTCACTTCTTCGGTAGACAGAAACAACTCTACTGCTGTCTTTTTTATAGCAGCTGCGCTTACATATTATTCACTTTAAACTTTAGACTATGAAAAATCTGCTCTTCATTATCGGTCTATTGCTAACTTTAAAACTCTACTGCTTCGACACTCTTGTTCTCACTTCTAAAATAACTTCGGTTCAAGTAACCGACAATGGAACAAAAATCTCAAACAGTATTTCAATACAGGCTCAACAGGGGAGCTTTGTTGTAAAATTGAAAGACATTCCTTCAACTGTAGATAAAAACTACATTGAGTTTCCTGAAATTCAAGGGTTATATATCTTAAATATTGAGTTGATAAAAACGGACCCTATGCTTAATAATTATAAGAACTCATACCAAAATCTTAATAAAGAGATCGACTCTGCATACGCTCAGTTGAAATCTCTAGAAAATAATGAAAAAAAATTATTGGAAGAGAAAAAAACGCTTTACAAAAAGAAATTAAACACCAAGGAGCTGGAGAGTTTCCAAGATTATTTTCACACAAAAGGAAATGCCATAAAGAAAGAGCGTCAGGACATTTTTAAGCAGCTCATAAATCTCCGTGAAAAAAATGGCAATGCGATTCGACAAGTAAGGCAAGCAGTACCAAAATTCAATTCAATTAAGAACACACTTTTTATCAGCATAACGTTGATGGACGAAAGCATTCAGTCCTTTCAGTGGAGCTACCTTCTTCCTTCTAAAAGTCAAAGAAGATTTAAAACAAAGGAAAAATGGCTAAGCAGTGAATCTCAAAACTTAAACGACACAATAGAGCTTCCCGATTACATTATGATGCGAGGAAAAGTAATTGAACAGCAGCATAAAGCTCCAATGATATTTGCCACCATAGAGATTTATCAAGATAGGCAATTATTCTATTCCACTACTACTGACTACAATGGGGAGTATAGCTTGAAACTTGCGACTCTAACACCTTATGATTTAGTAGTTTCATTTGAAGGCTACAAAAGGAAAAAAGTCAAAAACATTTTTATCAATCGCCCATCTGTGCCAAAGCAAATTATTGTAATGAAAGTAAAAACCACAATTTCCATGTTAGAAATTGTTGCTTATACTTTACCTCTTCTAGATCTTGCTAAAGGTTTCATTAAATAATTTTAAAGATTACAATAAGACAATATAAGAGTAGCATTTAAGCTTACTTAAGCCATTTAGAAACTGTATTTTTGCGCAAAATTTAAGTAGATGAACAACCCTTGGCACGATGTAAATATCGGAGACAATGCTCCAGAAATTGTAACAGGAATTATTGAAATTCCTAGAAATAGTAGAGCAAAATATGAACTAGACAAAGAATCAGGCCTTTTGAAATTGGATCGAGTCTTATACTCTTCTATTAATTACCCTTCGAATTATGGTTTTATACCGCAAACCTATTGCGACGATGATGATCCATTAGATATTTTAGTGCTATCGCAAGTAGACATTGTTCCTATGTGCTTAATCGAAGCAAAACCAATTGGTGTTATGCGTATGATGGATGAAGGTGAAATGGATGATAAGATTATTGCTGTTGCATTACATGATATGAGCGTTAGCCACATTAATGATGTTTCTGAATTACCTGCACATTCATTTAAAGAATTAAGAAGCTTTTTCGAAGACTATAAAAAGTTAGAAAATAAGGAAGTAATCGTAGAAGATTTTCAAGGTAAAGAGGTCGCACATGAAGTAATTCGCCAGAGCATGCTAGATTATAAGAAATTGATGAATAATTAATCCTCAATTTCCAATTATAAACAAACAAAAAAGAGCCGCTAATTAGCGGCTCTTTTTTATATCGTGATATTTCCCATTTACTTATCCTCCGAAGTCATCGAAAGAAACATTCTCTTCAGGTACTCCCCAATCATCACACATCTTAAGAACAGCTTGGTTCATCATTGGAGGGCCACAGAAGTAATATTCAATATCTTCAGGCGATTCATGCTTAGATAGATAATTGTCAATCACAGACTGATGAACAAATCCAACAAATCCATCTCCTTGGTCTTGTATATCATTCTTTACTTTCCAATTATCTACTTCCATTGGTTCAGATAAAACCATGTAGAATTTAAAATTTGGAAAATCCTTCTCTAAAGCTTTAAAATGATCTATGTAAAATAATTCTCTCTTTGAACGACCGCCATACCAATAAGATACTTTTCTGCCAGACTTTAAGGTTCTGAATAGATGGTATAAGTGAGAACGCATAGGTGCCATTCCTGCACCACCACCAATGTACAACATTTCTGCATCAGTTTCCTTAATGAAGAATTCTCCATAAGGTCCTGAAACAGTTACTTTATCCCCTTTCTTCTGGTTATAGATGTAAGATGAAGCTACTCCTGGGTTTACATTCATCCAAGCATTCTTATCTCTATCCCAAGGTGGAGTTGCGATACGAACGTTCAACATAATTTTTCTTCCTTCAGCTGGGTAAGAGGCCATTGAATAGGCTCTTTCTACGAGCTCATCGTTCTTCATAGTCAAAGGCCACAAATTAAACTTATCCCATTCTGCCTTAAACTTATCAGGTTCTCCTGGGTGCTCTTCAGGGTGTGCTGTAATATCAATATCCTTAAAGTTAACTACTGTCTTAGGAATTTCAATCTGGATGTAACCTCCAGCTTTGTAATCCATATCTTCTGGTAACTCAACAATAAATTCCTTAATGAATGATGCAACACTGTAGTTAGAGACAACAGTAGCTTCCCATTTCTTAATTCCGAATACCTCTTCAGGTACTTCAACCACCATGTCTTCTTTTACCTTTACTTGACAACCCAATCTCCAGTTATCTGCAATCTCTTTTCTAGAAAAATATGGTTTCTCTGTTGGTAGAATTTCACCACCGCCACTAGTTACTTGACACTTGCACATGGCACAAGTACCACCTCCACCACAGGCTGATGGTAAAAATATTTTCTCGTTACTTAAGGTAGAAAGTAAAGTACTTCCTGCGTCAACTTGAACTTGTTTCTCTCCATTTATGCTTAACATAACAGGACCTGAATTCGTCAATTTTGCTTTTGCCCATAATAATAGACTCACCAAAAGTAACATTACGACTAAGGATACAACTATTGCTGCTCCTATTGTAACTGTATTTAATGCTAACATCATTTTCTTATTGTTCTTTAATTACAATTCAATTCCCATAAAACTCATAAAGGCCATTCCCATTAAGCCTGTTATGATAAACGTAATTCCCAAACCTCTCAATGGAGCAGGAACCTTTGAATATCTAATCTTCTCTCTAATGGCTGCAATAGCTACAATGGCTAAAAACCAACCAACTCCTGAGCCTAAGCCAAATACAGTAGCTTCTCCAATGTTTGCATATTGTCTCTCTTGCATAAATAATGATCCTCCTAAGATAGAACAGTTTACAGCAATAAGCGGTAAGAAAATACCTAAAGCTCCATATAACGCAGGAGCATACTTTTCAACTGCCATTTCTACTAACTGAACCATAGATGCAATCACAGCAATAAACATGATAAAGCTTAAGAAACTTAAGTCTACTTCAGCAAACTCTTCTCCTAGCCAAATTAGTGCTCCTTCTTTCAACACATAATTTTCAAGTAAGTAGTTAATTGGAACTGTAATTCCTAATACAAAAATTACTGCTGCTCCAAGACCAACTCCAGTCTTTACTGTTTTTGATACTGCTAAGTAGGAACACATTCCTAGAAAATAAGCGAATATCATGTTGTCAATAAAAATTGACTTGATGAAAATGTTAATATATTCCATTGTCTATTCTCTTAAAAAATTAATTCTCTTCAATTAGTTTGGTATTCTTAGAACGCTGAATCCAGATGATAATTCCAACGGTGATTAGAGCCATTGGAGGTAAAATCATCAATCCATTATTAAAGTATCCGAAATCATATACAGCATCTGGAATTACTTGATATCCCCAGAATTTACCTGATCCAAAAAGCTCTCTTACCACTGCTACGGCAATTAAAATCCATCCGTAACCTGCTGCATTTCCAATCGCATCCAAAAACGAAGGCCAAGGTTTGTTCGCTAAAGCAAATGCTTCTAAACGTCCCATGATAATACAATTGGTAATAATTAAGCCAACAAATACTGATAGTTGCTTACTTACATCATAAACATATGCCTTCAGCACCTGATCTACTAAGATTACTAAAGCGGCAACAATTACTAGTTGTACAATAATTCTAACTCTCGATGGGATCAAGTTTCTCATTAATGATACGATTAGGTTCGCTCCAATCATTACTACCAATACTGAAAGCGACATTACTACCGCCTGTTTTACTTGAACTGTAATCGCTAATGCTGAACATATCCCAAGTACTTGAATGGTAATTGGATTGTCATCATTTAAAGGATCACTTAATAGTTTCTTATTCTTCGACGAGAATAAAGGCTCTCTTGGCTCTTTTACAACTGCTGTTGCTTCTGCTGTTTCACTCATAGCTTCGTTGTTTTAATATTATAAAGCAGCTTTTTGCGACCTTTTAAAATAAGGCACATAAACGTTTAATGTTCTTTCCATCATTTCACCTACTCCTTTTGAAGTAATTGTACCTCCAGAGATACCATCTACTCTATGTTTATCTCCTGATACATCTGTTCCACCTTTTACAACTTCTACAGATACATACTCAGATCCTTCGAAGATTGTTTTTCCAATAAATTTATCTTGAAAATCTGGTTGATTAATCTCAGCTCCAAGACCAGGAGTTTCAGTTTTGTGATCGAAAGTTGAACCATAAATTGTATTCATGTCACCATTAAAAGCAACATATCCCCAGATTGGGCCCCATAGACCTTTACCTGCTAAAGGAACAATGTATTTTCTCTCTCCTCCATCTTCAAAAATAAATAGAGGGTAACTCCTTTTATCTTCGTCTATGGTTTTGAATTCTTTCACTACATCTATATCAAAAGCAGTTACACCATCTTTGGTTAATTGTGTACCGGTATGATCTAGTAATACTTGTTCTACAATGTATTGCTCAAATTTAGCAGAAGCTTCTTCAGGTGTAGATTCAATCTTCACTGAAGCTAGAATGTTCTGCATTTTCTCCAAACGCACATTCTCTTTCTGCATTGGCTTTAAACTCTCAGCTGCAAAGGCAAGCGTTGCACCTACTACAACAACTAAAATTGCTGAAAAGGTGAATATATAACTGTTCTTATTTACGTCCATTTCTTATATCAATTAAGCGGCAACTGCCATTGTACGTTTCTGTCTTCTTTTAATGTTTGCTTCCACTACATAATGGTCAATTAATGGTGCCATTACGTTCATAAATAAAATAGCTAACATAATTCCTTCTGGATATGCGGGGTTAAATACTCGAATCATAATTCCTAAGAAACCGATTAAGAAACCATAGATGTATTTACCTGTTGAAGTTTGAGCAGCCGTTACCGGGTCAGTTGCCATGAAGACAATTCCAAAGGCAAAACCTCCCATTACTAAATGCATGTGAGCTGGCACTTCCATGAAAGGATTAGCTCCCCATAAGTTAAACAATAAACCCATCACATAAGCTCCTGCAATTCCTGAGAACATTACTTTCCAGGAAGCAATCCCTGTAATCAATAAAATTGCTGCTCCAATCATGATTGCCAAGGTTGATGTTTCACCAATAGATCCTGGAATCATTCCCATAAATGCAGACCAAAAGCTATCTCCATACTGGACACCTGCCGCATCTACAAAACCTGACGACCTTTCTGTTGCTTGAGCCAATAAGGTAGCTCCTGTTGAACCGTCTGCATAAGCAACGGCCTCGTCAGTTCCACCACCAATCCATACCTTGTCTCCTGACATCCATGTTGGATACGCAAAGAGTAAGAAAGCCCTTGCCGTTAATGCTACATTTAAAATGTTCATTCCTGTTCCTCCAAAGACTTCCTTTCCAATAACTACAGCAAAAATGGTTGCTGCTGCTACCATCCATAAAGGAATCTCAACCGGTAAACAAAGTGGAATTAACATTCCTGACACCAAGAATCCTTCTGCCACTTGATGCTTATTGATAATAGCGAAAACAAATTCTACTCCTAAACCTGCAGCATAAGAAACCACCACCAAAGGCAAAACCTTTAAAGCTCCATATAAGAAAGCATCCATAAAAGTGTACGCTTCTCCTGTAGATAAGAAGTATTGATATCCGGTGTTCCACATTCCGAATAATAAAGCTGGAACCATCGCTAACACGACCATAATCATGGTACGTTTCATGTCGATTCCATCTCTAATGTGCGATCCTTTGCCATTTGTTGTGTGCCCGGGAACAAATAAGAATGTTTCCAAAGCATCGTAAGCAGGAAAGAAGTTTTCAAGCTTTCCTCCTTTATCGAAGCTAGGCTTGATATTTTTCTCTAAAAAATTGTGAATTGCGTTACTCATCTCAATAAATTTATTTTTAGCTCATTTCATTTCGCAACATAGTAAGTCCGTCACGAACAATGGTTTGGGTTGCTATTTTTGAAGTACAAACTGTTTCACATAATGCAAAATCTTCAGGTGCTACTTCATAGATTCCTAAGTTTTCCATCAGCTCAATATCTTCTATCATGATAGATTTTACCAATTGAACTGGAAAAATATCGAATGGAAAAACTTTGTCATATTCTTCAGTCACTACAAATGGCCTTTCTTCTCCATTCATGTTAGCATCTAAATTGTATTTCTTGTTCGGAGACATCCAAGAAACGAGCGCTCTTGAAATACTGAACTTACCCGGGTTAGGTAAAATCCATCCAAACATCTGAGCCTCTCCTCCTTCTGGAATAACAGTTATATGAGAATCGTAAAATCCTATATATCCTTCTTCTTCAAGCTTAGTTCCTGTTAAAACATTTCCGCTAATGATACGATTGTTGCCTTCTTTTAAATTGTCAGCCAACAATGTTTTCAAACTCGCTCCTAAAACCGTTCTATAGTATTTAGGCGTTTTTACTTGCGCTCCTGTAATTGCAACAATTCTACCTCCATCGAACTGTCCTTTTTCAAACAATCTTCCAATTGTCAAAACATCTTGAGGTTTCAATGTCCATACTATTTCACCTTTACATATTGGCATAAAATGGTGAATATGCACTCCTACATTTCCTGCAGGATGAGGTCCTTCAATAGAATGAATCGTTACATTTTTAGCTTGCAAAAATGCTTCGTCTGCTTTCGCAGCATTATTTACTGTTAAGTGAACTTCTGCTAATTTCGAAAGAACATCAATTCCTTTTTGAAATGTAGCTGCTTGTCCGTGAACAATAAAGTCATTATCCGGTGCTAAAGGAGACGAATCGAATACTGAAATAAAAATTGCTTTCGCAGTATCGTTTGGATTTGCCACCACGTCGTAAGGACGTTGCTTAATAAATGGCCAAACACCGCTTTCGCAAAGTTTATTAATAATGTTCTCTCTACTTTCTTTTGCAGGGTCTGCAGCTTTGAAGTCAACATATTTTGTTTCCTTGTCTACAACGATAACAACCTCTTGAAGTACTCTTTTAGCACCTCTTTTGATCTCAGCTACCTCTCCACTAACCGGAGATGTAAATTTAATCTTGTCATTATCTTTGTTGTAAAATAAAGTTGATCCAGCTTTTACTTCATCTCCTACCTTAACAAGCATTTTAGCCGTTGTACCTTCAAAATCAGACGGCTTAATAGCCACCGTATGAGGCATAGGTAAGTCAGTAAGTATTTTCTCAGCTCCTCCAACGAGCTTGATATCAGCTCCTCTTTTGATTTTAAGCACTTTTGACATAATAATTGATCGATTCAATTTTCGCGTGCAAAAATAAGATTTTAGTCAATTCTAATTTAGCTTTTTTTAACTTTTTTAAACAAGCTATGAACCATTGATTAATCTCCTTTATTTTGTGTGAACTAAATGCCTTTTTAAGACGTTTTAAACTGTTCTATTCTTAATTTTATATTCCAGACCACAACCAACAAACATGAAAAAGTCTCTTTTATTAATTCTATCATCATTCATTGTAGCTCTCAACCTTTATTCTTCAAAGTTTTTAGATAGCAATTCTCCAGAAAGCTTTGCCGCTAAAAAAGAACCAAGGCAAGAAGATTCGGAAGAGGGAGTACTTAAATATAGAGACCATACTTATAAGGAGAACATTAAAACTGCTCAGCTCTATCGCAAAGGAGATGCACTTTCTTTTCCTATTCTCTTTTTAGGAGGCACAGATCAACTTGAATTGCATTTTGACGACTTAAGTAATGATTTTCAGATCTATTCCTATTCTATTGTTCATTGCAATGCCAATTGGGAACCTTCAGGATTAACAGAAACTGAATATTTAACTGACTTCATGTACGGATACATTGAAGACTATCAATATTCTTTTAATACGTTGATTCCTTACATTCATTACAAAGTTGAACTCCCAAACAACCAAGTTCGCTTTAAACTATCTGGCAATTACCTCGTGAAAGTTTATGCCAACAATAATGAAGAAGATTTATTCTTGACTCGAAGATTTTATGTAGTAGAAAAAAAGATCACCATAAAATCAAGTATTAGAATGGCCACTTTGGCGAGGTTTAGAGACTACAAACAAGAAGTCGACTTCACATTAAATCACAACAATTACCCTATACAAGACCCATACTCTCAATTAAAAGTTGTTATTTCTCAGAATAGAAGATGGGACAATGCCATCACAGATTTAAAGCCATTATTTATTAAAACACCTGAATTGGTCTACAATTATGAAGACAAAAACCTCTTTGATGGAGGAAATGAATTCCGATTCTTTGAAACTAAGAACCTAAGATATCAATCGATGAATGTGGATGGCATACAAATTATGGGAGGAAAAACTCATGTATTTATATTACCCGAAGAACCCCGTTCATTTAAACGATATTATTTTCAACCTGACATTAATGGGAAAAGATTGATCACCCGTGAGAATAGCCCATCATCTGATAAAGAAGCGGACTATATGGTTACCCATTTCACTCTTAAAAGAGAAACACCCTTACCGGGAGGAGATTTGTACCTATTTGGTGAACTAAGCGATTGGGAGTTTAAAAAAGAGTTCAAAATGGAGTATGTCGAAATAAATGGAGCCTATACATTGACAACACAATTAAAACAAGGGTACTATAATTATAATTATGCTTTCCTACCAAATGGGTCAACTACAGGAGACTTATCGCCGATTGAAGGCACTCACTCTGAAACCAGTAATGAATATTATATCTTCGTTTACCATCGACAAAATGCAGAGATTTATGATCGCTTAGTAGGATTTGAAATCAAAAAATCTAATGAATGATTTTTGAATTCTATTTTTAATTAATATTGTTCTATGCCAGCATTTCTAACAGACAAGGTTAGTGTAAAAGTTAAGCCCAGCTATGAGGCTGCACATTCGTCTCCTGCTAAACATGAATATTATTTCAGTTACTCCATTCAAATTTCAAATGAGGGAAATTCTGCTATTCAACTATTAAGCAGGCATTGGTTTATTTTCGACTCAAATGGACAATACTCTGAAATTAAAGGAGAGGGTGTTCTTGGAGAGCAGCCTATTATTCATCCAAATCAAACACATGCTTACCAATCATTCTGTCATTTAAAAAGCGACATAGGAATGATGTGGGGAACTTATTTAATGAAGATTGTTGATACAGGAAAACTCTTTGAAGTAAGCATTCCAGAATTTCAGATGATTACCCCAATGAGGTTGAATTAGTTAAACTATAACCTGGCTATCGTTGTTGTTGTTTCATACGCTTTAAGCAAATAAAAACTTACCCCTTCGCTTTTATTCTAAAAAAATAAAAATTCATGCTTTGCGTTTTCTAGTGAAAAAATTAAATAGTTTTGTACTAACAAATGAACAATGCAATTACATATACTTGGTGGTATCACGTTAATTAACGAGAGAAGCTGAGCTATATAAAAAATAGAAAAAAAAGACTCGCTTCAAGCGGGTCTTTTTTTTTGCCATAAATTATGATGATAGAACAAAACATAACACTGAATGCCTACAATACTGCAAGTTATTGGTGGTGGTACTTTTTTCACAAAAACGAAGAGAATTGCTAATGCTATAATTTGAATATCAAATCCTAAAAAGCCTGCTTCTCGCAGGCTTTTTTTTTGCTCCAATATGAAAACAACATTAAAAACAACATCGATCCAATCCTTAGCCGATATGCTAACTCCAGTGAGTGCATATTCTAAACTGAGAGACCATTACTCAAATACATTATTACTTGAAAGTGCTGATTTTCATAGCATACAAGACAGTAAAAGCTTTATTTGCTTAGAGCCAATCTCAGGCTTCGAAGCTAAAGGATTACAATACAATATCGAATCAATAGATGGAACTATTACTTATAATACTGCAAATATATCAGCAGACGTTTTTAAAGCTTTTACCGAATTCACGCAGCAATTTGAAGTAAATAATGAGCCGCATTCCTCATCTGTCTGTGGTTTGTTTGGATACAGCTCTTTTGAGGCTGTTCAATACATGGAAGACATTCTTCTTGATAATCCCACTCAACCAACAAAAGATAACCCAGATTTAAAATACCAGCTTTTCCGCTACGTGTTAGAATTCGATCATTTTAAAGATGTGCTAACGCTCACTGAAAACCATGTGAAAGAGAATACCAATTCCAACAAAGGCTTAAAACGAATAATGGAATTGCTAAAAGGAAATCATTCATCCAGCTTTCCCTTCTCAATTAATGGAGAAGAGGAATCTAGTATTACAGATGACACTTACAAGGGATTTATTGAGAAAGGAGTTGCTCATTGTCAAAGAGGCGATGTGTTTCAAGTGGTTCTTTCCAGAGAATTCAAGCAAGCATTTAAAGGAGATGAATTTAATGTATACCGCAGTTTACGAAGCATTAATCCTTCTCCCTATCTCTTCTATTTCGATTATGGAAGTTTTAAAATTATGGGCGCATCTCCAGAATCACAATTAAAAATTGAAGACGGAGTTGCCCACATCAACCCGATTGCTGGCACTGCTTTAAGAGGAGGAAATGTAGAGGAAGATGCGCTAAAAGCAAAAGAATTACTCAATAATCCCAAAGAGAAAGCAGAGCATGTAATGTTAGTCGACTTGGCTAGAAATGACATGAGCAAATACGCTGATGAAGTTTCAGTTTCTGCCTATGCAGAAATTCAATATTTCTCCCATGTCATTCACATGGTAAGTAAAGTAAGTGGTCTATTGAGTTCTAAGAATGATCAGCTTAATGTTTACGCAAGTACCTTTCCTGCTGGAACATTAAGCGGTGCACCCAAATACAGAGCATTGCAAATCATCAACGAATGTGAACCACATCAGAGAAATTTTTATGGTGGAAGCATTGGTTTCATTGGTTTCGATGGAAGCATTAATAAAGCAATCATCATTCGATCCATCCTGAGCAAAAATCACACACTTACCTATCAAGCAGGAGCAGGGGTTGTAATCGACAGCAGCCCAGAAGGAGAATTACAAGAAGTAAATAATAAACTAGCAGCCATTCGAATGGCCATTAAAAATGCAGAAGCCTTATGAAAATTGGTGTTATAGACAACTACGATAGTTTCACACTCAACTTAACTTACTTGTTAAAACAAGAAGGGATAAGCTTTGAGATTTATAGAAATGATAAAATAAGTGCACAACAAGCGGCCGAATTCGATGGCCTATTACTCTCTCCTGGGCCTGGACTTCCTGAAGAAGCAGGAAACCTAATGAGCATCATTCAAAGCTGCTTTCAAAAAATACCCATACTTGGAGTTTGTTTAGGACATCAGGCCATCGCAGCTCATTTTGAATCAGGGTTGAGCAATTTAAAAAAGGTTTCTCATGGAATCGAAAAATCAGTTCTTCTCACCGAAAGAAAGAGTCGACTTTTTTCAGGAATCTCAAATAAATTTCAAGCAGGTCACTACCATTCTTGGATTGTAGATCAGTATCATTTATCGCCAAAATTAGAAGTGACAGCTATTGATGAGAATCGAGAAATAATGGCTTTAGAGCATCATGAATTACCCATTTATGGCGTGCAATTCCATCCGGAAAGCATTATGACAGCAGAAGGGCCAAGAATCATTAAAAACTTTATTGGAATTTGTAAAGAACACATCAAATGAACGAACTACTAGAATACTTATTTGCTAACGGGCAGTTGACAAAAACACAAGCCAAGGAGGTATTGGGCAGAATTTCGGAAGGCCAATACAACTCGAATCAAGTGAGCGCTTTTTTAACCGTATTTCGCATGAGAGACATCAGCTTAGATGAGCTCATTGGCTTTAGAGATTGCTTAAAGGAACGTAGCAATAAAGTAGATCTTAGCGATTTCGACCCCATTGATTTATGCGGAACGGGAGGAGATGGAAAAGACACCTTTAACATTAGCACTTTGGCTTCTTTTGTTACTGCTGGTGCAGGAATAAAAGTTGCAAAACATGGAAATTATGGAGTAAGTTCTTCCTGTGGCTCCTCCAACGTGATGGAGTTTTTAGGGTATAAATTCACCAATGATCATGATCGATTAAAAGGACAAATCGAACAAAGTGGAATTTGCTTTTTACATGCACCTCTTTTTCACCCTGCCATGAAAGAAGTCGCTCCCATTCGAAGGAGTCTAGGAGTGCGCACTTTCTTTAATATGCTAGGACCATTGGTAAATCCATCCTCACCACAAAAGCAAGTGGTGGGAGTGTCTTCTCTTCATCTACAACGCTACTACAAATATATTTTTGAGCAATCGACTGCCGCTTATCGTATTGTACATTCTTTAGATGGATATGATGAAATAAGCCTCACCAGCCATGCAATGGTAATTAGTGAAGAGGAAGACAGAAGAATGACCCCTTCTGACTTTAGTTCAACAAAAATAAATGGAGAGAAACTCTATGGTGGAAAAACAGTTGCATCCTCAGCTAAAATCTTCATCGATATTCTAGAAGGCGTAGGAAGCCCTGAACAAATTGCAGCTGTTGCTGCCAACGCTTCATTGGCTATACACTGTTGTAATCCTCAAAAATCATCTGAAGAATGTGTGAACCTAGCAATAGAGTCATTAGAAAGCGGGAAAGCCTTAAATGCATTTAAAACCTTAATTGAATCATGAGCATATTAGAACAAATCATTCAAGATAAAAGAGCTCAAGTAGCCCTCAATAAGTCATTAAAGCCTCTAAAATTATTAGAAAGAAGCATATATTATGAAACCAAAGGTGTTTCCATGAAAACCTATCTCCAACGAGATGACAAAACTGGAATTATTGCAGAAATAAAACGTTCGTCTCCGAGTACAGGTTTGTTCAAACACAAGCTCGATGTGAGTCAGCTTAGTGTAGGTTATATGCAAGCAGGGGCAACGGCATTATCGGTATTAACCGACCCAAGCTATTTCAAAGGAAGTGATGCAGACTTAAGCATTGCAAGAAAGTACAACTACTGCCCCATTTTGCGAAAAGAATTCATTATTGACGAATATCAGATAGTAGAAGCAAAAAGCATTGGAGCAGATTGCATTTTATTAATTGCCGCTTGCCTGAGTCCTCAACAATGCAAGGCATTAGCTGCATTTGCCAAATCATTAGGGCTTGAAGTTTTGTTGGAAGTACATGATCAATCTGAAATAGAAAGTCACTTAAATGAACACTTAGACCTAGTTGGAGTGAACAACAGAAACCTTCATGATTTCTCTACCAACATTCAACAAAGCATCAAATTGGCTCCTCATATTCCCGACGAATTTATTCGCATTAGTGAAAGTGGAATTAGTAGCGCTGATCAAATTATAAGCTTAAAGAAACATGGTTTTAAGGGTTTTCTGATTGGCGGTTACTTCATGAAACAAGCTCATCCTGAAAAGGCTTGCAAAAAACTCATTGACAATTTAATACTACAAGACCATGAAAGTTAAAATATGCGGTATGAAACATGCCCAAAACATTCAAGATTTGAGCGCTTTAGCAATTGATTTTATGGGCTTCATTTTTTATCCTAACTCTAAACGATGTGTAGAAAACGAGAGCTTATCAATTTCCATAAAAAGGTTAAATCCAGTCATTCAAAAAGTAGGAGTGTTTGTCAATCAGCCTGTTGAATACGTTCTTAAGACATGCCAACTACTCCAACTCCAATATACTCAACTACATGGAAATGAAACGCCTAATGTATTAGAGCAAATAAAAAAAGCTAAAATTGGGACAATCAAAGTATTTAGTCCGACTCAAGAATTTCAATGGAAAGATGTAGAACCTTTTATTTCGGGTAGTGATTATTTTTTATTCGATACTCCAACAATTCTTTACGGTGGTAGTGGTCAACAATTCGATTGGAACTTATTGAGCAACTATCCTTATAATGTTCCATTCTTTTTAAGTGGAGGAATCGGCCCCGACGATATTAAATCCATTTCTAAGCTTTCATTTCCTCAATTGGCAGGAATTGATGTGAACAGTGGAGTAGAAATAGAACCTGCACTAAAGGATATTTCCAAAGTAAAAGCAATCTTAAAACAAGTAAGAAATGAGCATATTTAGTGTAGATCAAATGGGTTATTATGGAATGTTTGGAGGAGCTTACATTCCTGAAATGTTGCATCCCAACATCCAACAATTAAAATCCAATTATCAAAAAATAATCGACTCTAAAGAATTCCAACTAGAATTTAAAAGCCTTCTTAAAGACTATGTTGGACGCCCCACACCGCTCTATTATGCAAAGCGTTTGAGCAAACATTATGGGGCTTCTATTTATTTAAAACGAGAAGATCTATGCCATACCGGTGCGCACAAAATCAACAATGCTTTAGGCCAAATAATATTGGCGAAAAAGATGAATAAAACACGCATTATTGCAGAGACTGGAGCAGGCCAACATGGTGTTGCTACAGCTACAGCCTGTGCCCTAATGGGAATGGAATGCATCGTATACATGGGCGAAAAAGACATAGAGCGTCAGTCGCCAAATGTGAATAGAATGCGAATGCTAGGGGCCAAAGTTGAACCAGTTTCTTC
>JAESST010000009.1 GCA_016763995.1 Flavobacteriales bacterium
ATCATCCAATTCGAAGTCCTCAAAATCAAGCCCATAACAAAACCTAAAAGCCATTGAAAACGTCTTTTAGCCCAATTGTTATAGGCAATGAAGAAAGCCTATAACAATGGCTAAAGAAAAATTTAAAAGGTTTGAGATATGTATGAACAAGTAGAGAAGCCAAAAGAGAATAAAAGTAGGGCAGTTGCCAATTCAGTTGCTCAGAATAAAAGTAATGTTAAGCAAGGTTTTGGGTTTGTGGATAACAGGCACCGTTCTGTTAGCAAGGGAAATGTCCCTACTGACTCTATATTGAACGCCAGAAATTCAATATTTCAAGCTATGAAAATGGAAGCTTCTAATCCAATTCAATTCAAACTTCCACAAGATTCTGAATTAAGAAAATTAACATGGCAAGGTATAAAAGCTAAGTTCGGCAAAGGGCGCGAGCATATTACAAAATTTAGAGATTGGGAGAATATACTAAAACACATCACATCTGAGGAATTTTCAGGTGTAGATGAAAAGGATGTGGGTATTTATATTGACCAGAAACATCTAGCACCAATACCAATCGAAAAACCACCTCAGGATATAGAAGTGAAATCTAAAGTTCAACCACCAACGGAAGAACAGAAAAAACAAGAAGTATTGATGGGGAGTGAGAGTAGTATCGATGCACAATATGGCCAATCTAGTGAGCATAAAGTGTTCAGTGGTCTAAAAAATGAAACTAAATTTTGGCAAAAAACTCAGTCAGAGCAGTTTGAAGAAGAAAAAATGGAAGAAGTCGTTGATGAACAAAAACAGGGAAAGATGGAGCCAAAGGTAGAAAACCAAATAGACATGGTATTAGAGGGACAGTTGGGTGATGGCTCACACCATACAGCATACTCAATACAAGGGAACGCTAAGCAAATCTTGCTAGTGACATCCAACCCAGAAAAGTCATTAAGCGAACGTATGAAGTCCTATTCACAATTTCCTGATGCGACATTTGTTCCAGCAAGCTCAGAGCTTTCAATTAAGGAGGGTATCTATCAAAACAAAGTGGTTAGAGGAATTTTAATGAATAAAATGGAAGGAACAGCTTTTCATAGTACACGACAAGGATGGGCAGGGCCAGGGTCTCTGTCGAAAGTGGTGAAAGGATGGCTGGACAAAGACAAAGAAGCAGCTCAAGAAAAAATTAAAATCTTAATCGAGGGAATAAAGGAATTTCTATCACACAAAAAGGTTGTACACGACTTCCAATATTGGGTTATAGAAAATACTGGAGAATTTAAAATGACAGATGTAAAGAGTGCAACGCACGACCCTGATGAAAAAGGGCAACCAGAACTCCGAAATAGCTTGATACAACTAGAGAAATTGGTGGATAGTTAAAAGGTGTATACCAATGTTTTTTTTGATTCACTGTAAAATATAAATCGAACTTTCTTTGGGCTTAACAATAAGCCCATAACAAAACCTAAAAGCAATTGAAAAAGGCTTTTAGCCCAATTGTTATAGGCAATAAAAAAAGCCTATAACAACCACTAAACTTCAATTAAAAAGGGTTGAGATATGTATGAACTAGTAGATAAACCAAAAGGGAATAAAAGTAGGGCGATTGCTAATTCTTTTGCTCGGAAGAAGAGTGTTGAAAATCGATGGTCTGGATTAGAAGATAATCGTGATAAACATAACAAACCAATACAAAGGATTCTGATAAGAGACGTCAAAAACGACATGGAACTAGAAAAACTTGACCAGGAGGAGATAATTAACTGTAAGGTAAAAGTTGTTTATGACAACTATGTGGACGTAATATGTCAAAACCAAACAGAAAGGTTGTGGCCAAAGGACCTGGTATCGTGGGATGCGAAGGGGACAATTCCTCGCAGTTCGAAAAATATCAACGTTGAAAATGCAAAAGCACCAACGTGGCCAAAAAAACATAACGAAAAAAATATGTCGTCTTTGGAAGACGACGATAGCGACATAGATGATCAAGTATTACTAGAAAGTCAACCGAAAAGCAAGCAAGGACGATATGATAAACTGGAATGGTATAGAAAATATCCGAATCTCTGTATAGATGGGATACTATGGTGTACAGGTAGGGGAGATAAAGCGAAACTTGCTGTAAATCAAAAACAAGAATGGGACCACCTGGATGAAGAGCAGAATGGGAACATCGATACTGCTGAGAAAATAGTTAATATGATAGACAAATACATGGGGAAAGGTAAGGAGAAAAATATTGCGGAATTCAAAAGAAATCACTCGAAGGCGGACGGTATAATTAATAAAAATGTTGAGGGACAATCGAATCGACACGGAGATGCGCATGAGGGCGTAGGGGCAAACCTTTTGGCGATGAATAAAGGGAACCTAAACGTTATGATCAAATCATCAATGCCAGAAGATGCAATTTGGGAGGAACACCGTGCGAGGAAGGAGATAACCAACGCTATAGATAATTACTCCAAGGATATGAGTACATATACAAGCGGTATGTGGGAGAAGGCTAATTGCCCAGTCACCAAAATATGGCTGCTTTGATGCGGCTCAGCTGAATCCCTACGGCCAGATGACTCAGAGGTGAAAAAACTAATAAACACCGCTCTTGTAAATATAAGGAGCCAGGCACAGGAAACGCATAAATCAAAAATCGCCGGATACAAAAAACAAAAAAACTACGAAAAGCAGTTACAGATTTAAAACTGATGGTTTTAAAGACTATAAAACATCACACGGGATTAATTTCACAGCAATTTCACCCTTCAGGATAAATGTAAGCCTATAACAAAACCTAAAAATCATTAAAACGCTTTTTAGCCCAATTGTTATAGGCAAGCCTTCGACAAAAAGCTCAGGGCAGGTGAAGAAAATCTATAACATCAAAGAAAAACCATTAAAAGGACTGAGATATGTATGAACAAGTAGAGAAACCTAAAAAGAATAAAAGTAGAGCGGTAACTAATTCTGTTACTCAGACAAAAAATGATGTCGCGCAGGGATATACTTTAACGGATAATCGGCGTAAAATCACTATAAGCAGGAACTACGGAGTGATACAACGAAATATTGATGCTCAGCTGACTAACGTAACTCAGGTAAAAGCTCTAACAAATGACGTTTACTATGTAGAACACCAAGGAGGGGGTATAATAATAAAATTTAAGGGAGATTTAGACTCGGACGCTGTAGCCGATTATGCACTGAGGGTGATGGGTGTGCCCGCGCCGGAAAGCAAATTAGTATCGGCCGATATGCTATTAGAAAGGTTGCCAACTGAAAATCTGGGTGACACCGAACAACTCAGGCAAAAACTCAACACTCGCAAAGGGACAGAGGTACTTGTAGCAGAAATGTTGGTGAGCGTAGCCCTAGGACCGACAGCCGATGAGCCTTCTACGGACACACACGAACAAATGGATAACCCACAGTTTGCTTTTAACCTGGGAAAGGTGGCTGCACACGATACTGTTTTAGGACACGTTGACCGGATCCTAGGCGGTTTCAATTGGGGGAACATGATGGGGCTGACAGAAGAAAGTATACAACAAATCGATAATCAGGTGGAAGACAACGCGTTTTTGATACCGATAGTCAATCTGAACGATATGTTTGACTCTATAACAGGGGGTTTAAATGACTCTTCCTTAGGGCGTACCGTAGCGAAACGGATGGGGGGCATGTACGATAAGGTATTAGATATAAGTAGTTTTGAAAAAGGATTCCTCGATGGTATGACACGCTTCTTACAACGCAAAGAGAAACTCATGGTAGCGCTCAGTGAACATGAGTCATGGTGGCCCAGTGACATTTTACAAGATAATGCTAATCGGCTAGAGGAACACTTAAAAACCAATGGTAAATACTTTGCGGCTTTACAGAAGGTCAGGATGGAAACGTTTCTGAAAAAGGAACAGGATGAAGCCGACAAGCAAAGTGCACGAGACAAAAAACAGGGAAAGTCATCCTTCTTCAACTTTTTCTCAAAGAAGCAATAACCCATCTATCTAAAGACATTGTGTTAAAAGATTAACTAGCAACATCAAACGATAAATGAAGTTGAAAAATTGATACAAAATGCTGTAATGCAGTAATTTATAAATATTAGGCCTAATGAACAGGCGTGGGGATTTCAGCCCATAATAAAACCTAAAAGCCATTGAAAAA
>JAESST010000184.1 GCA_016763995.1 Flavobacteriales bacterium
ACCATAAAACAACTAGTTATGATAAGATACTTCATGATTATAATCTCTAATATGGTAAACTCTCCATATTAAAAAAAATGTAACAAGATTCCTCTGACTCCTCAATATTGAGGGGCCATACAATTAGGTATGAAAATACAATTTGATTAGAATAAGACTACTACTATTTAATGTGAAATAACACTAGTAAATGAAGTATTCTTCGTCTTTAATAATACTATGCTTCTATAGAATGGGATGTAAACAAGTCCTTATGATCTTCTACGAATTGTTCAATGACCTTGAAAAAGTTTAGAATGTCACCTTTATCGTTCTGGGCATTAATAGTTACAAAGCGAATAAATTCCTGATCGTTGTATGAACCATAGCCTACTAACATTTCTGAATGCTCGAATAATAAAGTACAGATATCTCTTGCAGGGATGTTTTTATAATTAAAACAAACTGATATAGATTCATCAAAACTATAGAGCCTATAGTCAGAATTGCTTCGAATATAATCTCTAGCAACATCTGCTAAATAGAATTGATGATCTACAATCTTTTCTAGCCCCTTAGTACCAACACTCTTCCACAAGGTCCAAAACTTTAATGCATCATTCCTTCTACCACATTGAAGAGAAGTCTTTCCAAGATTAAACTCATCGTGGTCCGTCTGGTATAAATAACTAGCATCATTTGAAAAAGAATCGTGTAGGTGTTTCTTATCCTTTACCACAATAACAGAACATGAAAGTGGTGTCCCTAACATCTTATGTGCATTGTAACTAAATGAATCTACTAGTTCTATTCCTTTAAGTAAATGCTTGTGCTTTGCACTTAAAAATACAGAACCACAATAAGCTCCATCAACATGCAACCATATGTTGTGTTCTTTACAAATATTACTCGCTTCAGGTATTGGATCGAATGCACCTAACACTGTTGTGCCTGCTGTTAGGTTAACCAAGGTTGGAATAAAGCCTTTGACTACATCTTCCTCAATCATTCTTTTTAAATGATGCATATCCATTTCACCTATGTCGTTACTTGGAACGTATTGAACATTGTCTCTTCCTATTCCTGAAAAAGCCGCATTTTTAGGAGTACTGTAGTGAGATTCTTTAGAAGTGTAAACCCTTAAATTCTTCTGTCCCCCTTCATTTTTAATCTTCTCATTTACTACATCTCTTGCCATTAACATCGACATGAAATTTGTCATTGAGCCTCCAGGTGCAAAAGTTCCATCAGAATTTTCATCCCATCCGATGATTCTACATGTTTCTTTTAGAATAACTTTCTCCACTCCTATTTGAGGCCCAGCAGCTTTATAGGTATACATGCTGTTATTCAATATAACTGCCAATAAATCACCTAATATGGCCTTCTCGTTTCTTCCTCCAAAAAGTTGATTAAAAAATCCCGTGGTAGCCGTTCTAGTAGTTGTAAAGACCAATTCTTTTAAAACTTTCTCAAATTCCTCTTCACTTAAGGGAGTTTCTTTTAAAGAAAGATCTAGCGTTTCATAGAGCTTTTCTGATGGAATATGTTGAGCTACAGTATTCTTCTTTTCATCTTCTAATAATTCAGAGAATAATCGACGAAACAAATCTATGGTATTTTGCATTTTGCAAAGTTACCCCTTTAGTTAGTTATTTATTTACATTACCTTTGTATTTCTTAATATTTTGGGTGATTTCACTAAAAGTATAGCTGTTTAAAAGCTAGGTGTGCTTCTTTTAAAATAAAATTTTAATTGACTGGATTGCTTTTCCAAAGGCTAAATTTGCTGCATGCATATTGTTACAACAATTGAACAACTTATAGATGAACTTAACAATGCCAATTCCAAACAATTTTCCGAAATACTAAAAAGAGTAAACATTCCTTCTTCTTCTTTTGATTCTTATTCAACTTGGTGTGAAGATAATTATACTAGAAATTGCATTG
Organism: Flavobacteriales bacterium; assembly: GCA_016763995.1. Taxonomy (GTDB): domain Bacteria; phylum Bacteroidota; class Bacteroidia; order Flavobacteriales_E; family Vicingaceae; genus NORP294. The sequence continues at coordinate 1,930 of JAESST010000184.1, forward strand.
CTAGAACCAAGGAGTATGAAATGATTCTACTCTGTTGGGAAAAAGGTATAAAAACTGCAATACACAATCATGGAGGACAAGACTGTTGGGTATATCAAATAAGAGGAAAAATTGAAGAGTGCCGATATAAGAGCGTTGATCAAGAGGTATTAGAGAATCCATTTAAACATGTAATTGAAGAAGGTGGACTTACTTATATGAATGATAAATATGGATATCATAGCTTAGAAAATATTTCAGGTACTAGAGCTCTTACCTTACACGTTTATAACGCTCCTATTGATACTTGTAAAGTTTACGATAAGGAATCAGAAAATTTCAACACAAAGAGCTTGAAATACGATACTTTCGAGGGAGTTCAAGTGGATTAGATAAATTGACGTTATATTTAGGATAAATCAGCTTTTTCCATGTCAGCATTCTAAAGATAAAATAAGCTAAGCCCTTATCATAAGTCTCCCTTCTTTTAACCTGAATTCGGTTCTTCTTTATACTATTGCATATCTAGAGAATTCCATTCTAGTAATTTTTTGATCTTCTCGTTGCTAAGAACATTGATCACAAATAGGATCTTCATCAGACTCGAGAAATAAAGAAATTATCTTTCCATAGGTCTTTCCTTCTATTTCAAAAATGGAAACACTGGCTTTAGTTTATTCGTTTCGTCATCAATAGTTTGTCACTCTTCTACAATTGCATTTGCCCAAATAGCGTTGAACACAATCCCTATAAAAGAATAAAGATATTATAAGAACTAGTAGGCTCCACCTCTCTTTCGAATGAACCACTCAATACTTAGCAATGCCAGTAACACAAAAAAGATCCATTTTAGATTAATAATGTCCTCTACTTCTTCATTTAAATAAGAGATTGCGGCAATGTCTTCTCGTTGATTGATAATTTCTGGTATCTTCTTCAATTCTTCACTTGAAAGTAACTGCCCTCCACTCTTTTCAGCCAATTGATACATCAAATTATGCTTGGCTTCTGAATTCATTTTTTCTAACTGAAGCTTCTTTACCGTGAACTTCCCTTTTTCTTCCTGAACCTTTCCTTGAAAGCTAGCACTTGCTATATAACTGTATTCTCCTGCTGATAAGGAAGCGATAGAGAGTTGATATGTATTGATTGTCCTATTCAAAGAAAATTGGAACTCATTGCCTTCCTCATTGGTTAACAACAAGGAGACTTCAGGATCATTGATCAATTCATACGAAGGGTTAAACAACTGTGCATAGAAATTAATCGATTCATTCTCAAAATACTCATCGGCAGTGCTCAGCTGAAACAAGCTACGATCTGATTTTACCGCTAAATATTGCACAATCTTACTGATAAAGAGGTTCGTTTTATCATGATTTCGATTCTCCACATAGTCGGTCATTCTCCACCTCCAGAAGCCTTCTCCAACAAAGCGAGCAATTTTCTTTCCGTCTTTATCAAAAAAGCTCAGTAAAGGATACTTAGTCTTTACTGCTCCTATCTTCTGATAGAACAAAGTAGCGTTGCTATTAGGATTAGAAATTCGAGCACTCATGATAGTCAATGGTGGAAAATCCTTCAATTGTTTTAAACTTTCATCAACCGTAAACAAAGTAAAAGCATCGTTAAAAATAACTTGTGCTTCTGTACTCAAGTTCCGATTTGCCAACTTATATTTTATTCCAAATTGATCTTCTATATTTTGCCATCCTCCCCCAATTAATAATACTGATTGATTGGCATCAATGATCTTTTGTAACTTTTGGTCAAAGTATAAATTCCGCGCATTTGCAGTTTGATGCAATATCACCAAGTCAAATCCATCTAAAGGCTCATCAAATTTCTCAAATAGGCTTGTTTTGAGTTCATAGTTCTCGTTGATAGTGATTGCTTCTCTAATAGCAGCTAAATCAGGATGAGGAGCTGTTCCTAACAACAATACTTTCTGACGTCCATCTAATACGTCAATGTAAAAGTCAACCGAATTATTAAGAATATTTCTTTCTCCTTCTATAGTCGCTACTTCTACTGTATACTTTTGCTTCCCAATTAAATTCGCCTTTAAATTCATTTGGAGGTGAAGCAACTGATTGCTCTTGCTAATTATTAGTGTTTCTGAGTGAAGCGACACGCCCCCTTTGCTTACACTAACTTTCAAGCTCTTAACTTTCGCCTTCTGAACCTTTACATCAAATTCCAAGGGAAAGTCATTTCCTAAAAAAGCCAACTTGTTATTTCTAACATTGCTAATCTGCGCATCTACATATGCAGTTGTATCTCCTGTTGCAATAGAAAAGATAGGATAGTCTATTTGCTCTGCTGCGCGAATAGGATTACTTCCTTGGTTGTAAATTCCATCTGAGATCAGCACTAATCCTCCAATGTTACGATTGGCGTACTTATTCTCCAACTCTTCAAACAACACATCGAAATCACTCAATTTTCCTTCAAAATCAAGACTTTGAGTCATGGGAGAGACCTTTTCGTCAAACTGATAGCTTTCTACTTCATATTGTTGAGCCAACTGGCTCTGAAGCTGTTTCAACTGATTTTGGAAATCTACAGCAATAAAGCTAGAGTCTTTCGCCATCAACATCGATGCAGAATTATCGTGCGCCAGAATGATAATAGGCTTTTCAATTGTTTTACTAAAGTACTTCACCAAAGGCGAAAGCAATAAAGCAGCTACACAACTCACCAACAGAAAACGCAACACAAACAAAATCGATTTTACCCATTTAGGGAATTCAATCAGTTTTCGGTCTTTCCGATACAACAGAAAAGCCATAAGAGCGCCTAAAATAAGACAGCAAAGAAAATACCAAAGTGGATAAGGGCTAATGATGTTCACCTATAAGAAAACGATTAGGTCAACATTGCGCCACAAACATTCAATGTTTGTCCCGAAACATAAGTAGATAAATCAGATGCTAAAAACAATACAGCATTCGCTACATCATCTGCTGTACCTGGTCGATTTAACGGAACTGACTTTAGCCATTCGTTAATGGTTTCTTCTCCTAATTCTGCTGTCATTTCTGTAGCGATAAATCCTGGAGCTATGGCATTACAACGAATGTTTCTACTGCCCAATTCCTGCGCAATTGATTTAGTAAAACCAATAATTCCTGCTTTAGAAGCTGCATAGTTTGATTGTCCTGCATTTCCTCTCACTCCTACTACAGAACTCAAGTTGATAATAGAACCGGAACGTTGCTTTAATAGAGTTCGTTGTACATTTTTAGTAATGTTAAAAATTGACTTGAGGTTCGTATTCATCACATCGTCCCAATTCTTTTCTGACATTCTCATCAATAGACCGTCTCTAGTAATTCCTGCATTGTTCACAACAACATCAATTCTTCCAAAATTTTCGTTTACGTCGGCAATCAGTTTCTCTGCTGCTGCATATTCTGCTGCATTCGATTGAAAACCCATTACTTTTACGCCAAAGGCTGCTATCTCTTTCTCTACTTCTTTTGCCTTGTCAGGAGAGGAAACAAATGTAAAAGCAATATCTGCTCCGTGCTCTGCTAGTTTTAACGCAATTCCTTTTCCAATTCCTCTTGTTGCGCCTGTTACAATCGCAACTTTACCCTCTAGTAATTTCATAAAAAATAGTTTCGTCAAATATAATTAATGTTTGATTGTTTCAATCCAAAAAAGAGAAGGGATGATGAACAGAGTTATTCACGTTTTTTTTAAAGAATGCTGTAACATACATAAAGCCAAAAGTCTCTCCTCTATTTTTACACAGCTTTGATAGGAACCCAAAAAGGCATTTAACTAATATCTTCGATAAACTCAGCACTAGTCTTACCTCGCATACAGTAAGTTACTTAATATTAACGATCTTGTGCAACATGCACAATGGCAATAGTTAATACGAGATTGAGTGCTTTACCTAAAGTTTGGAGCTTTTAACCAAGTACTAGTCCGACAGTTCAGTCTTCTGCCTTAACGAACTTAAGAAAAATGACTCTCGAAGATTTAGGATACAATTATGAATTAGAAGACTCTCGAAAGGAACAAAATCTTGATTCCTTTAGAATTGGAAGGGTTATTTTAGCGCATAGGGATCGATATATTGTTAAAACGGAATCAAACGAATTTGATTGTGAACTTATTGGGAATCTAAGATTCACACTAACTGATAAGAACGATTTACCTTCGGTTGGAGATTGGGTGGCAATTTCTGAATATGATGATGCTAAGGCATTGATTCATGGAGTACTTCCTAGAAGTTCTATTTTGGCAAGAAAGGCAGTTGGAAAATTAGGTCAAACCCAAATTATTGCTGTCAATATCGATGTTGGAATAATTGTACAATCCGTAAATAGAGATTTTAGTATAAATCGACTTGAACGATATTTAACTATTTGTAATGCTTCTAAAATTGACCCTATTATCGTTCTAAGTAAAATCGATTTAATTGAA